>CAZDLV010000036.1:0-14312 GCA_964506345.1 uncultured Rhodobacterales bacterium
GGGTAAATGGTGCCCAGGAGAAGACTCGAACTTCCACGTCCATAAGGACACTAGCACCTGAAGCTAGCGCGTCTACCAATTCCGCCACCTGGGCAGGTGTCGTTGTGTGAAGGGCAATTAACCCGCCCTGCGAAGGGTGTCAACGGGATTTATCGTGAAAACCGTTCCTATGCCGGATTTTATTTTTCACCCGCCGCCGCGCACCTGTTTCACGATGCCGGCCACCAGCGCCGCCAGAAACGCCGCCACGAAAAACCACTTGGCAACGGTGAACCCCGCGGTCCACAGAACCGACGATCCCGTTAACGGAATGCCGCCGCTCATCAACATGCCAAGCCGCACGTTTTCCACATAATCGCAAATGACCGCGATCAAAATCAGCGCCGGACCCTGCCGATAGACAGGAACGGAAATCCGGCCGGCAACCATCCGCCAGACCACCAACGCGGCATAGCCATAGGCAAGCGGATAAATCGAATCCAGCGGCAGCATGATTCGCAAATAAACCCGGATTCCTTCCGGTCCCAGTGCGGTCAGGTTCTGCCGGAAATCCTCCAGACCGTAGCCGGCGAACATAGTGTCGAAAATCCGCCCACCGGTTGGCGCGATCATAATGGTGTCGATCCGCCAGAACGCATAATTTATCAACAACACCGGAACCAGCGCCGCAGCAACGACAGCCAGCGGCGACGACTTGTCCTGAGTACGGGTTTCAACGTGGCGCATCACAATTCACCTTGTCCATCTGGGTATTCAGCGGTATGCATAGCCAAACATTAGCAATGGAGTCCCTCCCATGTCCAGCACCCCTCCGATTGTCACGATATTTGGCGGATCCGGCTTTGTTGGCCGCTACATTGCAAACCGCATGGCGCGTGCGGGCTGGCGTGTGCGGGTGGCGGTGCGCCGCCCCAATGAATCGCTGTTCGTGCGCACCTACGGCACCGTTGGACAGGTCGAACCGGTTCTGGCGAACGTGCGCAATCGCGCGTCGGTCAAACGGGCAATCGAAGGGGCCGATGCCGTCGTAAATTGCGTCGGGATCCTGCACGAGGATCGCAAGCAGAATTTCAAAACCGTCCATATCGAGGCCGCAGGCCGGATCGCCCGCGTTGCGGCCGCGTCGGGCGTCGGGCAACTGGTCCACATTTCGGCCATCGGTGCGGATGAAAACAGCGACAGCGCTTACCAGCAGTCCAAGGCCAAGGGCGAAGCCGCTGTAAAAGCCGCGTTTCCCGATGCGGTCATCCTGCGCCCGTCTGTGGTTTTCGGCACCGAAGACCGGTTTTTCAACAGCCTTGCGGTCATGGCGCGCATGGCCAGGGTCGTGCCGCTGGTTGGTGCCGGCTCCAGATTCCAGCCGGTCTATGTCGAAGACATCGCCAGCGCGGTGAAAAACATCCTGACCGAAGGCGCGCCGGCCGGCGTTTACGAACTCGGCGGCCCCGAGGTCGAAACCCTCCACGATCTGGCCCGGCGTATGCTTGGCGTGATCGAGCGGCGCGCGTTCATCCTGCACCTGCCGTTCTGGTATGCGCGCTTGGCCGGTTGGGGCTTTGACATGATCGCCAAAATGACCGGCGGGTTGATTCCCGCGATGATCACGCGCGATCAGGTGAAAATGTTGCGCCACGACAACGTGGTCGGCGACGACGCCAAGGGGTTGGCCGACCTCGGGGTTACACCGACCGCGATGGACGCGGTGCTGGATGATTACCTGTATTGCTATCGCCCCAGCGGCCAATATAGCGAGATCACCGATTCAGGAAAAAACCTCAAGGTCTAGCCGCCGGTTCGGTTTTTTGATTCGGCAGGCGGCTTGCCATCCCCGTTGAATGGTAAGCACAACAGACCCATTATTCGCACGCGGGCTGAAATTATTCCAAAAAAACCGCACAAACCCAAATATAGGTAAGTATTGCTGTCTTTATAACGGGAATCCCCCGCAGTATTGTCATGTTCGACTGACGACTACACTGGAGATTCCCCGATGGCAAAGCAGCCTATGTTGAAATTTGTTACCGTCGCCCGGGATATGCCGGAAAAACGCGATGCCGGTGCGCGGCGTCGCGACTATCACGAGATTTACGCCGAATTCATTGCCGCCAAAGCCGAGGAACAAGCCAGCCGGTGTTCGCAATGCGGTGTGCCGTATTGTCAGGCCCACTGCCCGTTGCACAACAACATCCCCGACTGGCTGCGCCTGACCGCGACCGGACGTCTGCAAGAGGCATACGAACTTAGCCAGGCCACCAACACGTTCCCGGAAATCTGCGGCCGCATCTGCCCGCAGGACCGCCTGTGCGAAGGCAACTGCGTCATCGAACAGTCCGGCCACGAAACCGTCACCATCGGCGCGGTGGAAAAATACATCACCGATACGGCATGGGAAAACGGCTGGGTCAAACCGGCTGTTCCGTTCGAGGAAATCGACAAAAGCATCGGCATCATCGGCGCCGGTCCGGGCGGGCTGGCCGCCGCCGACCGTTTGCGGCGTCTGGGCTACGAGGTCACCGTTTACGACCGCAACGACCGCGCGGGCGGCTTGCTGACCTACGGCATCCCCGGTTTCAAGCTTGAAAAAAATGTGGTTATGCGCCGCGTGGACCAGTTGACCGACAGCGGCATAAAAATCGTCAACAACTGCAACGTGGGCGAGGACATCACCTTTGCCGACCTGCGCAAGAAACACGACGCGGTTCTGATCGCCACCGGTGTTTACAAATCCCGCGATCTCGCGGCGCCCGGCTCCGGACTGGGCGGTATCGTCAAGGCACTGGACTACCTGACCGCCAGCAACCACCTGAATTTCGGCGACGACGTGCCGGAAATCGACAGCGGAGAATTGAACGCCAACGGCAAGAACGTCGTGGTCATCGGCGGCGGCGACACCGCCATGGACTGCGTGCGCACCGCCATCCGGCAGGGCGCGAAATCGGTCAAATGCCTGTATCGCCGCGACCGCGCCAACATGCCCGGATCCGTGCGCGAAACACAGAATGCCGAGGAAGAAGGCGTCGAATTTGTCTGGCTTGCCGCGCCGAAAGGCTTCACCGGCGAAGGCAGCGTTTCCGGCGTCATCGTGCAGAAAATGCGCCTCGGCGCCGCCGACGCTTCCGGCCGCCAGTCGCCCGAACCGATCGAGGGCGCGGAATACACCGAGCCCGCCGATCTGGTGATCAAGGCGCTGGGTTTCGAACCCGAGGAACTGCCGACACTCTGGGACACGCCGGAACTGGAAGTGACCCGCTGGGGCACCGTCAAGGCCGACTTCACCACCTATGAAACCAGCATCGAGGGCGTTTACGCCGCCGGCGACATCGTGCGCGGCGCCAGCCTTGTTGTCTGGGCGATCCACGACGGACGCGAAGCCGCCGACCGTATCGCCGCCTATCTGGAGGGCAAACAATGACCGAATTCAACGAAAAATGGGCCGTGGAACATGCGGCAAAACGCAAGGAACTGTCCTGCTGCGGCATGTATCGCGAGGATGACGAACACGCCTCCTGCGGGGTTGGTCTGGTGGTCTCCATCGACGGCAAACCGCGCCGTCAGGTGGTGGAAAACGGCATTGCGGCGCTAAAGGCCGTGTGGCATCGCGGCGCCGTGGACGCGGACGGGAAAACCGGCGACGGGGCCGGCATCCATGTCCAGATTCCGGTAAAATTCTTTTACGACCAGATACGGCGCACCGGCCACGAGCCGGACGACAACCTGATCGCCGTCGGCCAGGTTTTCCTGCCGCGCACCGATTTCGCCGCACAGGAAAAATGCCGCACGATCGTCGAATCCGAAGTCCTGCGCATGGGCTACTACATCTATGGCTGGCGCCATGTGCCCGTAGACATCTCCTGCCTCGGGGAAAAAGCCAACGCCACCCGCCCGGAAATCGAACAGATCCTGATCTCCAACTCCAAGGGCGTGGACGAGGAAACCTTCGAACGCGAGCTGTACGTCATCCGCCGCCGCATCGAAAAAGCCGCCGCCGCCGCCCTGATCGACGGGCTGTATATGGCCTCGCTGTCCTGCCGTTCGATCATCTACAAGGGCATGATGCTGGCCGAACAGGTCGCGGTTTTCTTCCCCGACTTGCTGGACGAACGTTTCGAGAGCGCCTTTGCCATCTATCACCAGCGCTATTCCACCAACACTTTCCCGCAATGGTGGCTGGCGCAACCCTTCCGCATGCTGGCCCACAATGGCGAGATCAACACCCTCAAGGGCAACGTCAACTGGATGAGAAGCCACGAAATCCGCATGGCTTCCAATACGTTCGGCGACATGGCCGAAGATATCAAACCCATCGTCGCGCAGGGGTCGTCGGATTCTGCCGCGCTGGATTCCGTGTTCGAAATGATGGTCCGCGCCGGCCGTTCCGCCCCGATGGTCAAAACCATGCTGGTGCCGGAAAGCTGGACGAACATGGCCACCGCCATCCCGCAGGCGTGGCAAAACATGTATTCCTACGCCAATTCCGTGATCGAACCCTGGGACGGTCCCGCCGCGCTGGCCATGACCGACGGGCGCTGGGTTGCCGCGGGGCTGGACCGCAACGGCCTGCGCCCCATGCGCTATGTCGTGACCGGTGACGGGCTGGTCATTGCCGGATCCGAGGCCGGCATGGTGCCGGTCGACGAGCTGAAAATCGTCGAAAAGGGCGCGCTTGGCCCCGGGCAGATGCTGGCCGTCGATATGGCCGAAGGCAAGCTCTGGCACGACGTGGACCTCAAGGACATGCTCGCCGCCAGCCAGCCGTTCGACGAGTGGGTGCAAAAGATCACCGACCTCGAGGAAATCACCGACGGTGTGGACGAACAGCCGAAATTCACCGGCGAGGATCTGCGCAAACGCCAGATCGCCGCAGGCTACACCATCGAGGAACTGGAGATGATCCTGCACCCGATGGTGGAAGACGCGAAAGAAGTGCTTGCCTCTATGGGCGACGACACGCCAAGCGCGGTTCTGTCGAAACGCTACCGCCCGCTCAGCCATTTCTTCCGCCAGAACTTCAGCCAGGTAACCAACCCGCCGATCGACTCCTTGCGCGAATTCCGCGTGATGAGCCTGAAAACCCGTTTCGGCAACCTGAAAAACGTGCTGGATCAGGACAGCTCGCAAACCGAGATCCTGACACTGGACAGCCCGTTCGTCTCCAACGGCCGCTTCGCCGCGATGATGAAATACTTCGGCGACAGCGCCATCACCATCGACTGCACCTTCCCGCTGGACGGCAACCTGCAAGACGCGCTTGACCGCATCCGCCTTGACGCCGAAGAGGCCGTGCGCGCCGGCATCGCGCACATCGTTCTGACCGACTCGCATCAAAACGTCGACAAGGTGCCGATGCCGATGATCCTTGCCACTTCGGCCGTGCATACATGGCTGGTGCAAAAGGGCCTGCGGACATTTACGTCGCTTAACGTGCGTTCCGCCGAATGTATCGACCCGCATTATTTCGCCGTGCTGGTCGGGGCAGGGGCCACCACGGTAAATGCCTATCTGGCGCTGGATTCACTGGCCGACCGTATCGAACGCGGCCTGCTGGATTTCACGCTGGAACAGGCCAAGGACCGCTACCGCGAGGCCATCAATCAGGGCCTGCTGAAAATCATGTCGAAAATGGGGATTTCGGTCATTTCATCGTATCGCGGCGGCCTGAATTTCGAGGCCGTCGGGCTGTCCCGTTCCATGGTCGCGGAATATTTCCCCGGCATGCACAGCCGCATTTCCGGCATTGGCATCAACGGCATCGAACGCAAGGTTCGCAGCATCCACGCGACCGGCTGGCGCGGTCGGCAGGACATCCTGCCCATTGGCGGTTTCTTCAAGGCCCGCGCCAACGGCGAAACCCACGCATGGGGCGCACGTTCCATGCACCTGATGCAATCGGCCTGCGATCAGGGGTCGTTCAAGCTCTGGCAACAATACTCGGCCGATATGCAGTCCCGCCCGCCGATCCATTTGCGTGACCTGCTCGATTTCAAGAAAGGCGTAAAACCCGTGCCACTGGAGGAAGTCGAGAGCATCACCTCCATCCGCAAACGGTTCGTGACCCCGGGCATGAGTCTTGGCGCACTCTCGCCCGAGGCGCACAAAACCCTCAACATCGCCATGAACCGCATCGGGGCCAAGTCCGATTCCGGCGAGGGCGGCGAGGATCCGGCGCATTTCCACCCCGAACCCAACGGCGACAACCCGTCGGCCAAGATCAAGCAGGTGGCCTCGGGCCGTTTCGGTGTCACCGCCGAATACCTGAACCAGTGCGAGGAACTGGAAATCAAGGTCGCGCAGGGCGCCAAGCCCGGCGAGGGTGGCCAGCTACCCGGCATCAAGGTGACCGAACTGATCGCCCGTCTGCGCCACTCCACCCCCGGTGTGACGCTGATTTCGCCGCCGCCGCACCACGACATCTATTCGATCGAGGATCTGGCGCAGCTGATCTATGACCTCAAACAGATCAACCCGCGCGCCAAGGTCTGCGTAAAACTGGTCGCCTCCTCGGGCGTCGGCACGATTGCTGCCGGTGTGGCCAAGGCCAAGGCCGACGTGATCCTGATTTCCGGCCACAACGGCGGCACGGGCGCCAGCCCCGCCACCTCGATCAAATTCGCCGGCCTGCCGTGGGAAATGGGCCTGACCGAGGCACATCAGGTCTTGGCGCTCAACCGTTTGCGCGACCGTGTAACCCTGCGCACCGACGGCGGATTGCGAACGGGGCGCGACATTGTGATTGCGGCAATGATGGGCGCCGAGGAATTCGGCATCGGCACCGCCGCCCTGATCGCCATGGGCTGCATCATGGTGCGCCAGTGCCAGTCCAACACCTGTCCCGTCGGTATCTGTGTGCAGGACGAGGAATTGCGCAAACGGTTCAGCGGCTCCGCCGACAAGGTGGTCAACCTGATCACCTTCTACGCACAGGAGGTCCGCGAAATCCTTGCCTCCATCGGTGCGCGTTCGCTGGACGAGGTGATCGGGCGCGCCGACCTGCTTAGCCAGGTTTCGCGCGGCTCGGCCCACCTTGACGACCTCGACCTCAACCCGCTGCTGATTTCGGTCAGCGAGGCGGGCGAAATCGACTACAACCGCAAGAAACCGCGCCAGTCCGTTCCCGATACACTGGACGCGCAGATCGTCGAGGATGCCAAACCCTTCTTCAAGGAGGGCGAAAAAATGCAGCTTTCCTACACGGTGCAAAACACCCACCGCACGGTCGGCACCCGCGTGTCTTCGCACATCGTCGAGCGTTTCGGCATGCGAAATTCGCTGCAACCCGACCACCTGACCATCAAGCTGACCGGTTCCGCCGGCCAGTCGCTGGGGGCCTTCGCCGCACCGGGTCTGAAAATCGAGGTTTCGGGTGATGCCAACGACTATGTCGGCAAGGGGCTGTCGGGCGGCATGATCACCGTGCGCCCGCGCCTTGAATGCCCGCTGGATGCCGCAAACAACACCATCATCGGCAACACTGTTCTGTATGGTGCCACCGACGGCAAACTGTTTGCCAACGGCCGCGCCGGCGAACGTTTTTGCGTGCGCAACTCCGGCGCGCAGGTCGTGGTCGAGGGCTGCGGCTCCAACGGCTGCGAATACATGACCGGTGGCGTCGCGGTCATTCTGGGCGCGATCGGCGACAACTTCGGCGCGGGTATGACCGGCGGCATGGCCTATATCTTCGATCCCGAAAACGAGGTCGAAACCCGCGTCAACGGGGAAACCCTGACGGTGCAACCGGTGCGTTCGCACCACTGGGAATCGCAACTTCGCGGGCTGATCGAACAGCACGCACGCGAAACCCGCAGCGCCAGAGCCATCGACATCCTGCGCCGCTGGCCCGAGATGCTGCCCCATTTCAAACAGCTGTGTCCCAGGGAAATGTTGAACCGGATCCCGCATCCGCTCGACGACAATGCCACCGCACAAACCGCATAAAAGCCGCTGGCGGGGGGCCTCCCTCGCCAGCCACCCCGACGGGGTTTGCATATGCACGAAATTTTGCTAACCTGCCGGCTTCACGCAGTATGCGAACGGATTGATTTATGCCTACCAGTTATACCGACCAGTTTTATCTGTTCGACCCCGGCAACGCCGACGGCACCTATGGCACGTTTCCCTATGCGGTGACGGCCAACGTCTACACATACATCGACAACAACAACAACGGCTTCATCGAACCCGGCAACGGCGATACGATCAACGGAAACGTGGTTACCTATGTCTGGGTTGGCGATACGGTAACAATGAACGGTGTCACGATCACCGGCGTGACCTTCTATACACAGGCCGGGATCGAGTATTTCACCCCCACCGACGGCACGGTGCTGGTTAACGGCAACATCAGCTCGGCAACATGGGTTCCCCAAAGCACCCGAATCGCCGTCAGCCGTCTTGGCCCGCCCTGTTTCACGGCCGGCACCCGTATTCGCACACCGGACGGCGACGTTCCGGTGGAAAATCTGGCGGTTGGCGATCTGGTTGCCACGCTCGACAATGGCCCGCAACCGATCCGCTGGATCGGGCACAAAACCACCGTCGGAACCGGCGCGCACGCCCCTGTCTGCATCACCCAAGGGGCGCTGGGCAATACCCGCGAACTGCTGGTTTCCCCGCAGCACCGCATGTTGTTGCAAGACTGGCGCGCCGAGGTGTATTTCGGCGAGCCTCAGGTGCTGGCGGCGGCCAAACACCTGTGTAACGGCGATACGATCTATGTCCGCGAAACCGCAGAGATCGAATATTTCCACATCCTGTTCGACAACCACGAGATTATCTTCGCCGAAGACGCGCCAAGCGAAAGCTACCAGCCGGGGTCCTACCTGCTTGATGGCGACGCCGAACTGCGGCAGGAACTGCTCGACCTGTTTCCCGAACTGGAAACCCGCCAACCATCCGAGATATGGCGCACCGCCCGTATGCCACTAAAATCGGCCGAGGCACGCATGCTTGCCGCGCGCACCTGACGGCCACCGGTTTGGCGCATCCGCTGCAACGGCGACAGGCGACCCCGCCCCCGCCCGTAAAACGCGGCGGCGGGCGGTTCCTTCGCCGGCTTGCGTGGGGGTATCTGAAACTGGCGCTGGTTGTCGTTGCCATCACCGCCGGACTGGTGACGTTTTACCGGTTTGTGAACCCGCCAATGACGTTGCAGATGTATCTGGAATACAAGCGACTGGATCGAATCGATTACCGGTGGGTCAACATCGACGCCATGCCATCCGCAATCCCGCTTGTCATCCTTGCGACCCGTGACCCGCGCCTTTGTGATACCGGCAATGCAAACCTTGCGTCCGACGGCCTGCCGCGCCGGTTGGCCGGGTTGCTGTTTTTGTGGCCGGGGGACGGCTGGTATCGCGACAGGCTGGAAACCGCGCTGGCGCTGGCGATCGACACCATCTGGACCAGGCGCCGCATGATCGAGGTCTACGCCAACATAGCCCCCTTCGGTGACGGCGTTTTCGGCGTGAAAGCCGGCGCGCGAACCTATCTGCGCCGCGACCTGAAAACCCTGCGGCTGTCCGACGCCGCGCTGCTGGTGCTGGCATCACAGGATCCGGCCGCGTTTGCCACACCAACCGTTTCACCCGATCTGCGTCGCCGTGCCAGCCGCCTTGCGGTGCAAGCCGCGACACTGCGCCGAAACGGCGATGCCGCCTGCGTTCTGGCCGGGCGCCCTTGAATGTCGCGCGCGAACGGGGCATGAACGAACTATTGGGATTATTCAGGATTTGCCGATGCGCCGCTTATATCACCTCCCGCTTTCACCGTTTTCCCGCAAGGTCCGTCTGGTTCTGGCCGAAAAGAAAATCGGTGTCGAACTGGTCGAGGAACACCCCTGGGACCGCCGTCTCGACTACTTGCGCCAGAACCCTTCGGGCAAGGTGCCGATGTTGAAAATCGACGGGCTGGTGCTGGCCGAATCCTCGGCCATTGCCGAATACCTGGACGAGGCCTACCCCGACCCGCCGCTATTGCCCCCCGATCCCGCCGCCCGCGCCGAGGCCCGCCGGCTTGCCGGCTGGTTCGACGACAAATTCCACCACGAGGTGACAGCGAACCTGTTGTATGAACGGGTCAACAAAAAGCTGATGAAGGCGGGGCATCCCGAAAGCGCGCGCATAAAGGCCGGCGCGCGCAATATCAAGTTCCACCTCGACTATATGGGCTGGCTGCTGGACCAACGGCGCTGGCTGGCCGGAGACGAGATGACCATCGCCGACTTCTCGGCCGCCGCACAACTAAGCTGCCTCGACTATATCGGCGACGTTGACTGGTCGCGCAACCAGACGGTGCGCGACTGGTATACCAAAATCAAGTCCCGTCCGGCATTCCGCCCGATCCTTGCCGACCACGTTCCGGGGTTCACGCCGCCGCCGCACTACGCGGATCTCGATTTCTGATGACCGACAGCGCCAACGACACCCTGTTGTCAGCGCTGCACGACAAAGCCGCGACCGAGGGGTTCTCGGCCCTCGGCGTGTGCGCCCCCGATTCGATCCCGCAAGCCGCCAGCCGACTGCGCGCCTTCGTCGATAACGGTTACCACGGTCAGATGGGCTGGATGGCCGAGCGGCAAAACTGGCGTGGCGATCCGTCTGCCCTGTGGCCCGAGGCCCGCTCGGTCATCATGCTGGCCGACAACTACGGCCCCGCCGACGACCCGTTGCAGGTGCCGGCCCTGAAGGATCGCGGCAACATATCCGTCTATGCGCGGAACCGCGATTACCATGATCCGGTGAAAAAACGCATCAAACGCATTGGTCGCTGGCTACTGGAACAGGCGGGTGGTGAAATCAAGGTTTTCGTCGATACCGCGCCGGTTATGGAAAAACCGCTCGGTGCGGCGGCGGGGCTGGGTTGGCAGGGCAAACATACCAACCTTGTCAGTCGCGACCTCGGCAACTGGTTTTTCCTGTCGGCAATTTTCACCACGCTCGACCTGCCAAAAAACACACCCGAGCCGGACCACTGCGGCAACTGTCGCCAATGTCTCGACATCTGCCCGACCGCGGCCTTTGTTGCGCCCTATCGACTGGATGCCCGCAAATGTATTTCCTATCTGACGATCGAACACAAAGGTCCGGTCGATCCGGCCCTGCGCCCGTTGCTCGGCAACCGGATTTACGGTTGTGATGACTGCCTTGCTGTCTGCCCGTGGAACAAGTTCGCGCAAACCTCGCACAACGCTGCCTACTGGGCGCGGGTGGAACTGCAATTCCCGAAACTCGATCACCTGGTGGCGTTGGACGACGCAACCTTTCGCACGGTATTTTCCGGCTCGCCGATCAAACGCATAGGGCGGGACAGGTTTGTTCGCAATGTCCTCTATGCCATCGGAAACTCGGGCGATCCGCACCTTGCCGCCGCCGCGCGCGCACTGCTGGCCGACCCCGATCCGGTGGTGCGCGATGCGGCACACTGGGCGCTGTCGCGGCTATGACGAACAAAGAAAAACCCCGACCAATACCATGGTCGGGGCATAATTCTGTCAGTCTGTCACCGGGCCTAGTGCAGCTTGGCACCCACCTCGGTGATAGCCGAGTCAATCAGTGATCCGGCTTCTTTTGCCGACATTCCGGCACTGATCACGTCGCTTGCGGCGGCAACCGCAATGGTTACGGCCTTGTCCTTGATATCACGCACCGCAGCGTCCTCGGCCGATTTGATCTGCTCTTCGGCGGCCAGCAAACGGCGTTCGATACTGGCTTGCAGATCGGCCTTGGCCGCGTCGGCGGCAATGGTTGCCTCGGTTTTGGCGTGCGCGATGATGTCTTCGACATGACCGGCGACTTCTTTGTGCTTGCGCTCGAACGAGGCCAAAATCGTCTGCGCTTCTTCACGCAGGCCACGGGCCTCCTCGATCTCGGACCGGATATCGTCGGCCCGCTTGTCCAGCAGCTTCGTCGCCATGCCGGGGACTTTGTAATAAATCACAACGCCGACAAAAATCACGAAGGCAATGAACACGACCGAATAGGTGTTGTCCATGCTGTAAAACGGCGGCTCGACCTCGGCTTCCTGTGCGAACACAGGCGTGGCCAGAACCGAAAGCGCCAGCAAAGGGATACGTTTCAACATGATCCTATCCTTTCAATCTGGCAGCAACCGCTGCTTTCAGGGCTTTTTCATCCGCTGCCGACGGCAGAACAGCCGCCACAACATCGACCGCTGCGATATTGGCAACCGCTTCGATGTCTTTCAGGGCGTTGGCGCGAATTTCCTTGATGCGGCCTTCGGACTCGGCGGATTTGGCGGAAATCTCGATATCTGCCTTGGCAATCGCTGCCTCGACGTCCTTCTTGATCAGCGCCTTGGTTTCTTCCGCGATCCGCATGGCCTCTGCGCGGGCTTCAACCAGCGCTGTGTTATAGGCGGCTTCGGCCTCGTCTGCCTTGCGTCTGAACTCGGCGGCTTGCTCGATATCGTTGGCAATGGCATTGTGCCGGTCCTCGATCACAGAGCCGATGCGCGGTATGACGATGCGGCTGATGATGAAATAGAGAACGGCAAAAGATACCAGCAACCAGAAAATCTGGTTGGGGTACGTCGAAAAATCCAGCTGCGGCATACCCGGCGCTTTGGCCGCTACCTCGACAGCTTCTGTTCCAGATGCCATGCATCCCTCCGTCAGCATACAGGGGCAAAACCCGCCCCTTTAACCATGGGCGACCCGACCTGCGCCGGACCGCCTGCGTGTGTTCGGCGCTAACGCCTACTGTGCGTACATCAGCAGAAGCGCGATGAGGAACGAGAAGATCCCCAGTGCTTCCGAGAACGCAATACCGATGAACATCGTTGCGGTCTGACCGCCGGCGGCTGCCGGATTGCGCAAAGCGCCGGACAGGTAGTTGCCCACAACGTGGCCCACACCGATAGCCGCGCCGCCCATGCCTGTGCATGCAAGGCCCGCACCGATCAGTGCACCCATTTTAATCAGTTCGCCTTCGACCATTTGATTTCTCCTTTAAGATCTGGAATGGCTGGAATTGACTTCTTTCCTAGTGTCCCGGATGCAACGCATCGTTAAGATAGACACAGGTCAGAATGGTGAAAACATACGCCTGAATGACGACAACGAGCGCCTCCAGACCGTAAACTGCTGTGATTGCCAGAATTGGTGCAACCGCCCCGAGGCCCATCGCACCGGCAAAACCGGCAAAAACCTTGATAACCGCGTGTCCCGCCATCATGTTTCCGGCAAGTCGGATGGAATGGCTGACCGGACGCACGAAATACGAGATAAGCTCGATAACCGCCAGGATCGGACGCAACACCAACGGCGCATCACTGATCCAGAACAGTTTAAGAAATTTGAACCCGTTGCGGTAAATCCCCAGCAACGTGACGCCGAAAAACACCGCCAGCGCCAGAATACCGGTGACCGCGACATGCGAGGTAACGGTGAACGCATACGGCCAAAGGCCGAGGATATTGGTAAACAGGATAAACATGAACAGCGTCATGATCGACGGAAAATACTTCAACCCTTCTTTTCCGGCGATATCCTCGATCATCTTGTGCGTAAAACCGTACAGCAACTCGGCGATCGACTGCGTGCGGCTGGGAACCATCGCGCGACCGCGTGTGCCGATCACCATCAGCAGGAAAACCGAAAGGACAGCAATGCCCATCCACATTGCGGTGTTGGTCGGCGTATACCAGTTGATGGTGTCACCGCCGAACAACGGATGAATCTCGAATTGCTTCATCGGGTGAATATTGAACCCGCTTGTCTCTTCCGCTACTGCACTGACGACGTTCTCAGCCACGATTAACCCTCGATCTTTGGTCCGGAAGGACCGTTTGCATCCGTGGTCGTGCCGTCTTCATCGGCATCGACCGCCTTGTCCTGGACCTCCTGCGCGGTTCGCATCATAACGCGGATACCGGCGGCAAAGCCCAACAGTGAAAACAGAATAAGGAAAACCGGGAGCGTCCCGAACAGGCTGTCCAGCCCGAACCCTATTCCGATGCCCATGGCCATTCCGACCACCAGCTCTATTACCATTCTCCAGGCCTGACCGGCCTTTTCGTATTTCGTCTCGTGCCTCGGCGCCGGTTCCTGCGACTTCCGGGCGGCCCGAATGCGCGCATCGAGTGCCGCCAGTTTCTCCGGGTCGGGGGTATCGGACATCCAACAACCTCTTTTTCCAGTCGGCCACACGCAGAATCCCCGCCGGGTGCGTTTGGCGGGACACTAGGCGGTGCAGGGGGGCTATGTCAAGCAAGGTTTTCATTTTGAGGTAGTGGCGTAAGCTATTGAAAAGTCGCGATAAAATCCGTATGCGACCAGCTGGCACACCTGCATCCGCCGC
>CAZDLV010000037.1:0-14209 GCA_964506345.1 uncultured Rhodobacterales bacterium
CTTGTTACCTATTACGTAATAGGTAAGGAGCAATGATTAAATCCTTCGCTTGCCGCCGAGACGCAAGTTGCTGATGCTTGGCGCGGCGGTGGATGTGATCGACCTGCGCAGCCCGCCGGGCAACCGGCTGGAAAAGCTTTCCGGCGATCGGGCCGGACAGTATTCGATACGCATAAACGACCAGTGGCGAATTGTGTTCCGCCGGCAAAACGGAGACGCCTGCGATGTCGAAATCTGCAACTATCATTGATCCGGTCCATCCCGGAGAAATCCTGCGGGAAGAATTCCTCGGGGAGCGGGGGCTTAGTGCCACGGCGCTTGGCACGACGCCGGAATTCTGGATGAATCTGCAAATGCGCTTCGATCTGGAGACCGCCCGCGCCGACCGGAAACTGGCCGAGCGACTTGGCACGATACAGGCGGTCGCTTAGGCGCTCATACAAACGGGGCGCCGCCAGACGCCCCGTTCCGTATTTTTCCGGCCTACATGCGTGTCGGGGCCAGAACCTGTTTCATAAGTTTGTCGTTCCATTTACCCTCGACTTTGACGTGGCCAAGGCCGCCGAGCAGGACTGCCTCGATCAGGTTGTGGGTGACGTAGGCATATATACCGGGTTGGCGGAACGTATAGATCGCGGCGCCGGCGGAACCGCCCCGGATGAACCAGGTTTCGATGCCTGTTGCCGGTGGATTGTCGAAACCGCCGGTTTCCCAGACATAGTCGCCATGCCCGCCGATCAGGTGCGGACGCGAATCCCGGTTCGACTGGTTGTGGATAAACATCACCGTCTCGCCTACCTTTGCGGTCATTGCGTTGTCACCGGCCAGCGCGCCCTCGGCACCGTTAAAGACTACATGTGTCGGCACCAGGGTTCGCATTGCTTCGAGCGAGTCCGAGAAATCCTCGAGCGCACTGTCATAATGTTTGTAGTCGCCGTTGTTGTCCTTCGGAATATAGAAATCCTGTTCGCCGATATAGTAGATGCGGTCATAGCGGATCGGCTTGCCGTCTTTGTCTTTCAACCCGTCGCGAGGCAGAACCATAACGGCACCGTTCATTCCATGCACCACATGGTAGGGGATCATCACACCGCCCGGCGCGCAGTGATAGGTGAAGGTGCCGGCCTTGATAGCGCGATACCGCAGCACGACTTTTTCGCCCGGCTGGATGTGGGTCAGCCCGCCGCCGCCAAGGGCGCCGGTGGACGCATGGAAGTCGATGTTGTGTTCAAGCTGGTTGTCGGGATGGCTTTTCAGGGTTAGTTCGATGTAATCGCCCTGATGGCAAATGATCAGCGGTCCGGGCACAGTGCCTTCGTAGGTGAATGCCCAGATGGTGGTGCCGTCGTGGTCGATTTCAATCTTTTTCTCGATGACGGTCATCTCGACCTCGACGATTTTCGGACCACCGGAGGCGACCTGCTCGTGTTCCGGTGCAAATGGCGGCGGCACGAGTTTCTGGCGCACCCGCGGCAGTGCCGCAATGTCGATGCTGTCGGTTGCACCGCCTAGCGGATCCACGGCCTCCAGTGCTGCGGTCTCTGCTGTTGCCGGACCGGCGAGAGTGGTGCCGACCAGTGCGGCGGATCCGACAGCGGTTGCTGCCAGAAAGGCGCGTCGTTTCGGGTCGTTCGGTTGATTTCTGCTGGTATTTTTCATTTTTACAGTCCTCTGTCAGGCAACCGGCCAATCTGACAAACGCGGGGGATCCGTGTGTCCATCCGATTGCTCGGCTAGGTTCTACAGCCTACGGATCGTCCGCGAATTGACAATGGTCAAGCCTATGGAAAAAATCCCGAGGCGCGATCGACGTCGTTTGGAAATCATGTCGCGACCGGGTTTTTCACCTTTTGGATCAGGCCCGTGCTACGCTGTGGCACCCTGTCCCCGTGCGACATTCGCGCCTGTTGTAGGCTAGTGCCGCACACCCCATATGTCAGCGAATTCGAATATATGGGAGTATCACAATGTTAGCGAAAATTATCCCCGTCCTGATTGTTCTGGCCTATGGAATCGGCTGGATCGGGGCGGCGGTTATATTCGGGTATGCCGGATTTATTGCCGTGGCTTTGGCAACCGTTCTTCTGACCGCAATCACCATTGTTGTCGGCACGGCTGGATAAAACGAAAAACGGCGGCGGAACCTAAGTTCGCGCCGCCGTTTGAATTCTTGTGGCAGGCCGAAGCCCGCAACCGGCCTAGTCAGCCAGTTTGAGGTCTGTAGCAGACTCTTTACCGTTACGGCCTGTTTCCAGTTCGTAGGTAACTTTCTGGTTGTCGTTCAGGCCGGAAAGACCTGCACGTTCGACAGCCGAGATGTGTACGAATACATCGTTGCCACCCGCGTCGGGTGCGATGAAGCCGTAGCCTTTAGTGCCGTTGAACCATTTTACGGTGCCAGTAGCCATCCGTAGTACTCCTTAGAATATTACCGCCCGCGAAATGCGGCGGCTTGGTGCGGTTTGTCTTCGATAGTGAACCGTCAATCTTCTAGGAGGTCTTCGGGTCTGCAAAAACGTACTTCACGAGGGGCATATGGCCTATGTTTTCCCATAAATCAAGGCTTATATACATTTAGTTTATTTCAAGGCGGAGGGCAAAATGCGCTTTTACGGGTTAAAGACCTGCGACACCTGTCGCAAATCGTTGAAGGCGTTGCGGGCGGCGGGGCATGACGTGACCTATATCGATGTGCGCACGGACGGCGTGCCTGACGAGGTGCTGGGGTGGTTCCTGGTGGCCTTCGGTGATGATCTGGTCAACAGGCGGTCCACGACGTGGCGGAGCCTGTCAGAGGCCGAGCGCAGGCAGGATGCGATGGCGCTGTTGCGGGCGCACCCGACGTTGATGAAACGGCCGGTGATCCATACCGAACAGGATTTTTTTCTGGGGTGGGGCAAGGACGTGCAAGCGCGCTTGCTTGACGGGGCGTTGCCTCCTACATAGGGGACGAACAGTTACAGGAGCAGGCATGAAAAACGCAGCGATGGTTTTGGGGATAATCGGTGGAGTCGTCGGGATGATCGTCGGCTTTTTCGTTTACGGCTGGGTGGTTTTCACCGATTGGTTCAACGGCGAGGTCCCCGGTGCAATCACGCAATCCGCCAATGCGGGGCGATTGCAGGCCGTGGGGCTGGTTGCGCCGATTCTGGCGATTGCCGGCGGAGCGATGGCCATTAAACGACCGGTTCCGGGGGCGGTGCTGATGTTGTTGTCCGCCGCCGGAATGTATTGGGGCCTTGGTTTCGGGGTGTTTACCATGTTTCCGATTGCCATGTGCGCGCTGGCCGGAGTTCTGGCCATCACCGGCATGAAAGAAACCTAACGTCGCGGGCGGGCCAGAATCGGAAAATAGATAATCGCGAAACCGGCAAATCCGCCGATCCAGCCGATTGCCGAGATATCCAGCAGGTAGTCCGCGCCGGGGACCATTTCGGATGCGATGCGGAATAGCACAGCGACAAGAATGGCGGCATAGGTTGCGACGATGGCGCGCGAGGATTGCAACGCGCGCCCGGAATGGCCGAGGCTGACGCGGGTCATCATTGCCAGCGTCATGCCGCCAATGGCACCGACCATCCAGGCATGCGGAATTTCCAGCGGGCCGCGCCAACCTGGCAGGATGTCGCCTAGCGCCAGCATGATAAAGCCGACCGGAATAAAGACATAAGCGACGTGCAGGACGGCCACCATCGGTTCGGCGAAGGTTTTCCACCCCGCCCAGCGGGCCACACGGATCAAATGTAGCAGGCCGGCGAGACCCAGAACCCAGCGTAGCGCCGTGTTTTCAGGCGCCAGCACCCAGAACGCGATCGCGCCGCCCCCGACGACCATGGCCACCATGTCGAAACGGTTGAACGGGGTGGGGACGCCGGCAACGTTGTTGCGCATCATCCAGTTGCGGGTGAAGCTGGGAATGACCCGTCCACCGATCAGCATGATCAGCAGGATGATCGTACCGACACCAAGGCGGATGGCATACCCCTCGAAAGCGGTTCCGTTGGCGGATTCGACGTAAAACATTGCATTTGCCAGCGCCAGAAGCAGAACAACCACCAGAACCTTCAGGTTGCGCCAGTTTTTTCCGGCGACGACCTCTTGTCCGATAATCCCGCCAAGGACGAGCAGGAAGCTGATGTCGATGACCGGTGCCAGCAGCACGGGCAGATAGAGGGAAAAGAAGGTGGCGATGCGCCCTGCCACCCACAATCCGGCCAACAGGGCGACCGGCCATCCGACCACCGGCAAACGGCCGGTCCAGTTCGGCACCGCAGTTAGCAGGAACCCTGCGATAACCGCCGTGGTATATCCGAACACCATTTCGTGCATGTGCCATTCGGCGCCGGGTAGCCGGCTGGGGACCGACTGGCCGCTAATCAGGCTGTAGATCCAGATCGTCAGGGCCAGTGCGGCCCAGATTCCCGCGAACAGGAAGAACGGGCGGAACCCGTGGCTAAGAAGGGTCGGGCCACTGTAGGCGCGTCTGCGTTCGGATGAAGTGGACATGGGATGCCTCGGACTAATAATGGGGTGTTTCTGTCAGGTATTCCCCTGCGGGCCGGACGTCAATATCCGAAAACAGGAAACCCGCTGGAAGGTTTGCGCCTAATCCAGCGTTTTCCGGAACCTGAGCAACGCCAGCGCGGCGTAAGCGACAACAAACAGCAGCAACATGTTCAGCGGGGTTTGCACCGCCTGATAATCCGCGCCTTTCAGCATGACACCGCGAACGAGTCGCAGGAAATGGGTGAGGGGGAAGAACTCGCCCAATACTTGCGCCCAGTCCGGCATGCCGCGATAGGGAAACATAAAGCCGGACAACAGCAGCGACGGCAAAAAGAAAAAGAAGGTCAACTGCATCGCCTGCATTTGTGTGCGTGCCATTGTCGATATGGTGTAGCCCAGCAGAACCAGCGCCATGACAAAAATGAACACGCCACCCAATAGCAGCGTCAGCGAACCTACGAACGGCACGTTGAACAGCACCTTGGTCGCCGCCAGAATTACGGCGACCTGCACCGCGCCGACAATCAGATAAGGCAGCACTTTGCCCAGCATGATTTCAAACGGGGTTGCCGGCATGGCCAGCAGGTTTTCCATTGTTCCGCGCTCTGCCTCGCGGGTGATTGCCATCGAGGTCATCATTACCATCGTCATTTGCAGGATGACGCCAAGCAGGCCGGGAACGATATTGTATTGCGTGATTCCTTCGGGGTTGTAACGTCGATGCACGACGATTTCGATCTGGCTGCGCGCGGCGGCTTGCGTTTGCGCGCCGCCGGTTTCGTGGCGAAGCGCCTGTTGGGCCACCACGCCAAGCGTCGAGATGGCGCCCGACGCGACGGAGGGATCGGTTGCGTCCGCCTCGATCAGGATTTGCGGGTTGTCGCCGCGTTCGACACGCCGGCCGAAATCGGACGGTATGGTAACGACAAAGGAAACCGTGCCGTTCTCGATCATGGTTTCGGCCTCGGCTGCGCTGGTGAAAACATAGTCGAAGCGGTAATATCCGGTTAGCTCCAGCGCCGAGACGATCGCGCGCGAATAATTGTCCTGCACCGGTGCCACAAGGGCCGCAGGCAGGTTTTTCGGGTCGCCGTTGATTGCGTATCCGAACAGGATCAATTGCATCAGCGGCACCCCCAGCATCATGGCAAAGGTGATTTTGTCCCTGCGCATCTGGATGATTTCCTTGACCAGAAGCGCCAGCAGGCGGCGGAAAGAGAAGAAGCGGCTCATAGCATGTTATCCTTGGACTGGGCCATCAACTGGATAAAGACGTCTTCCAGGTTAGTGGTGGCTGCCGACATTTTCGTACCGGTTTTCGCGGCAACTTCCGCGACGCTTTTTTCCAGTTTCTGTTTGTCGCGCCCGACGATGTGCAGAGTCATCCCGAAGGGGGCAATCTGATCGACGCCGGGGGCGTTTTTCAGTAACTTCGCGGCGTTGAACACACCTTCGCCTTCGAGGATAAAGGTTTCCAGGTCGGCATTTTCGACCACCTCGGCGACGGTGCCGCTGGAAATCAGCCTGCCGTAGGAAATATAGTTGATGCGGTGGCAGCGCTCGGCCTCGTCCATATAGTGGGTTGAAACCAGCACGGTCAGGCCGTCCGCCGCCAGCGCGTGGATTTCATCCCAGAAATCGCGCCGCGCCTTGGGATCAACGCCGGCTGTCGGCTCGTCCAGCAGCAGCAGTTGCGGTTTGTGCATGGTGCAGGCGGCAAGTGCCAGACGCTGTTTCCAGCCGCCTGACAGACTGCCGGCCAATTGGTGTCGCCGCTCGGTCAGGCCAAGGTCGGCAAGCGTGTTCCGGACGAATTCGCGTGCCGGTTTCAGGCGGTAGAGGCCGGCGACAAAGTTCAGGTTTTCCTCGATTGACAGGTCTTCGTAAAACGAAAACTTTTGCGTCATATAGCCGACCTCGCGTTTGATCGCTGCACGGTCGCGCAACAGATCGAAACCAAGGACGCTGCCACTGCCGCTGTCGGGGTCGAGCAACCCGCAAATCATGCGGATGGTGGTGGTTTTGCCCGAGCCGTTCGGCCCGAGAAAGCCGGATATTTCGCCGCGTTTGACGCTAAGCGAAACATTGTCGACCACGGTTTTGTCGCCGTAGCGCTTTACCAGCCCGTTAACGTCTATGACGATATCACTCATTTCGAGTGGTCCGACATATCGACATCAACGACCTGTCCGGGTTTCAGGCCGGATGCGTCGGGATCGGGGCGGGCTTCGATCAAATATACCAGTTTCTGGCGGTTTTCGAGCGAGTATATAACAGGCGGGGTAAATTCCGGCGAATCCGAAACATAGGTGACCGTCGCGTGGGCGTTGTCGCCGCAACCGTCACAGCGAACATCGAGTTGCGTACCTATCGAAATTTGCGAGATGGCGGGTTCGGGAACATAAAGCCGCAAGGTGACAGCGCCGTCCGGCAATATCGAAAATACCGGCGCTTGCGGACTGGCGATTTCGCCGGTGGAACGCAGAATTTCCGTGACGATTCCGTCTGCGGGCGCGGTAAGTGTGCGTTTCCCCAACTGCCAGTTGGCCGCGTCCACACGCGCTTGCGCCTGTGCAACGGCGGCCTCGGCTGCGGCGATCTGGTAGGGGCGTGCCGGAAGTTGGGCCACGGCGAGTTTTGCCTCTACCTCGGCTTTCTTTGCACGCGCTACGTCCAGTTTTGTGACGGCGGAGTCAAACTGGGTTTGTGTGACTACGCCATTTTGCAAAAGCTTACGCAGGCGCTCCACCTCTTTTTCGGTTTCGGCGATCTGGGCGGTAGCCGACGCAAGACCGGCCTTTATAACGTCGATTTCCTCGCTTCGTGCGCCTTCAAGCAGGTTCGACAACTGGCTTTGGGCGCGGGCCAGATCGGCTTGTGCGCCGGTCAGGGATATCCGGGCATCGCGGCGTTCGGCAACCGCGAGGGTTTCGCCCTTGGTGACGCGGTCGCCACGTTTGACGTTTATCTGTGCAAGTTGTGTTACGGCAACGGGGGCGATCAGGACATAATCCCCCTCGACATAACCGGATGCGAGCGGAAGCGGTTGCGCACACCCCGAAAAAAGTGTGCCCAGTAGTGGAACGGTACAGACAAGTTCAAGCATGGGATTTCCTTTTTGCAGCGTCGAGCGCCGAATGAAGATGGTGAAAAATCAGTTGTTTGACGGATTCGGCGTTTTCGGGTGAAAATTCCGGCCAGTCCATCCGGCGCCGGATTATCGGCTGCCCGATGCGAAAGAATAGCGCCTGCCCGATGAGGGTGAATATGGTCAGCTTTGTGGCCTCGCTGTCCGGGTCGGCACCGGTTGCAACCGACCACAGGTGACAAAGCTCGCGATGTTTCGGTTCGAAAACCTTGGTGTAAAATATGTCCATCGCGGGACCGTTGTCGTAGATTTCCCGCAAAACGAAGGCCGAGAAAACCTCGGCACGCGGGTCGAGGGTGATGAACTTGAGATAGGTTTCAAGATTGCGTTCAATGCGGGCAACAGCCTGATCCGGTGTCAGGTCGGGGGGGGATTCGTTGGCTGTCATCACATGTTGAACGCGGCTGGCCACCAGTTTGGCGCAGGCAAGGCGCAGACCGGCCTTGCCGCCGAAGTGGTAGGCAATCGCCGCGATATTGGTTTGGGCAAGGGCGGCAATTTTGCGGGTCGAGGTTCCCTCGTATCCGTCGCGACCGAATAGTTTCAGGGCGGCAGCAATCAGGGATTCCTGCGTTTTGGATGTAGGGGTATCGGGTGGCGTCATCTTGATCTCCTTCAGTGGATCAAGATGTAATCAATCGATTGATTTAATGCAAGGGGAAAGTTGTGGGCACAAAAATCGTGCTAAATTAAAGTGTTATATGGGCTTCCGGTTAGAACGATGTCGAAAAAGTTAGCGACAAAGGCTGTGCAACGTCGTAGGGTTTGCGCAGATACGGATCTGCCCAGCTTAGACGAAGTTGGCCGAACGCGCCTGCCCACGACAGACTGACGCCATAACTGGCGCGCCAGTACAGCGCAGCATCAACGGTCCCCATTGCGGCGCCCGTCGTGTTCTGGAGGTTCCAGACGCTGCCTGCCTCCCAGAAAATACCGCCATAAAGGGTGCCGGTCCGGGTTTCGAGGATCGGAAAATCGGCTGACACGCTGGCGGTGGCGTAGTTTTCACCACCGAGCGGGGTATTGGTCGCGCCGGCAACGTCGCGCGGGCCAAGCCCGCCATAGGCAAAACCGCGCGGCAGATCATAGCCGAGAAATGCGCGGTCGGTGATGCGAACGGGTTGGCCGTCCAGCGACTGCATGTGACCGGCGGAAATCCCGATGCTGGCGACACCGTTCATCGGCACGGGTTGATAGATCGTGCCGCTGGCGGTGATATTCGACCATTTCGAATCGCCACCGAGGCCGGCGTATCGCGCCGTGAAACCGGCGGAAATTCCGCGGGTCGGGCGAACCGGGGTGTCGGTGTTGTCGAAATACAGTCCGGCCTGCACCCCTGACGACAGCTTTTGCCCCGCTTCGAGGGCAACCAGCGGCGAGGTGTTGGCGGCGACGTTGGACAGAACATCGTCATAAAGGAAATATCCGGCGGTCAGCGTCGTGTTTTGCCCGAAAGGCAGCGTCAACCCGAGGTCCAGACCGGTGCGTTTGGTGCTGTAGGCAGCACCTTGCCATGCGCGTTCATCCATATAGACCGACACGTCGAGCAACGCATCCGCAAGGTTTCCCGGCATGGGCAGGGTAAATCCCGTGTCCAGATTGGCCGAAATCCGGTAGCCTGTGCGGGTATATTCAGCCGCTGCGCCGATTCCAACGCCCGAACCGAGAAAGTTTTCGTCCGAGATACTGGCAAAGGCGGTTTCACCGTACCGCTCGGAATACGCTGCACCCAATGTAAAATATCCGGTAGGCGGGTTTGCGTCTTGCGCGAATACATTGCCTGCGGTTGTCAGCAGAACACCACCGGCCAGAGCAAACTTTATGAAAATGTGTCGGGTCATCGTGTCGGTTCCGTTTAATCCTGAGTATCCAGGATACATTTGTATCCCGGAATAATGGTGTCACTTTTAAGCACGAAGTACACGCTTATGGTGTTGGAAGACAAGCTGGCAACCGGCGAAATATAATCGGGTGCCACCTGAACCGGGTTGGCGAGGTCGCCGTTTACGATAATTCGTGGCGTGGTCAGGTTTGCGACTTCGTTGATTCGCGTGACGGGGACGAAGGCCTCGACGCGCATCGGCTGGGTCACATAAATCGTGGCAACCGGACGGTTGACAACGTTTTCGCCCGGGTCGATCAGGTCTTCGCCGACGATGCCGGCGACGGGGCTGCGTATGACGGCTTTTTCCAGCACCAGTTTCGAACGCGCCGCTTCCTGTCTGGCGATTTCAAGGTCCTGTTGCTGTCGCAGGACCGTCGATTTTGCCATCTCGTAATCCAGCAGTGTTTTTTCGTATTCGACACGGCTGACGGCACGTTGTGCAACGGCTTTCGCCAGCATACCGACGCGGCGTTCCAGCGAATCGCGCTGGGCCTCGGCCGCGCGCACGCCGCCGTCGAAGTTGGCGCGGGCTTCGGCCAGATCGAGGTCGGCAGTGGCCAGATCGGTGTCGAGGCGGGCGATGATGTCCCCCTTGTTCACGCGGCTTCCGGGGCGCACGAGAACCTCGGCGACAATCCCCGGAATTGCGGCGCTAAGCTCGACCGTTCGTAACGGATTGATGGTACAGTTTATCGGGGGCAAGGGGAGGGTGCTTTGGGCATTTGCGGCGGTTGCCAGCAAAAACGCCAAAGGTGCCAGTCCCCTTGCAAAGGTCATAGCTGGTCGGCCAGATTCATGCCCGAGAGATATTCGAACCGGCCCCATGCCCGCAGATATTCCAGTTCGTAATACCGGACACGTTCCTGCGCCTGAACCAGTCGGGCCTCTAACGCGGCAACGAGGAATTCCTCGGACCGGCCGGCTGAAACAAGCGCGCGTTCGCTGGTAACAAGTGCGCGGGCACTGCCGACGGCGCGACGGCTTTCGGAAATGGACTTGCGGATTTCGACCATCCGGCTGTGGGTGGACCGGATATCGGTGGAAATCTGGCGTTTCTGGGCGAAATATTGCAACAAGGCATCACGGAAATCGACGCGCGCGATCAGGTTTGCATAGCCCTGGCCCTGGGCGTTGAACAGCGGAACAACCAGTCGGACGCCATAGATGGTGTCCATAGTGGTCGAACCGCCGCCGAACCGGCTGGCGTCACGTTTTTCGTATTGCAGGCGCGCGAAGCCTTCGAGAACCGGCGCGAAGTCTGCCGAAATTGCCTGCCGTTTGCGAATGTCCTGTTCCGCCACGGCGATAACGCTGCGCAGCAGTTCGGGGTTGTTTTCCGATGCCGACTGGATGGCCTGTTCCGGGGATACCCGCGTTTCGGTGCCGAACACGCTTGCCGGCGTGGACAACTGTGTCACGTTGTCGATCCGGACGCCGGACAAAAATGCAAGATCGGACAGCGAGGTGTTATAGCGCAACCGTTCTTGTGACAGATCGACACCGGCGTTCGACAATTCTACCCGCAATGAATTTTTGGCACTGTCTTCTGTGATGCCGGCATTGGAACGCGATACTTCGGCCCGGATCTGGGTATTCAGCAGGCGCTGCCGACGTTGCAGGGACTGCATGCGGTTTTTGCTTTGGGCGGCGCGCAGATAGGCGTCGAAGGTTTCGTACATCACCTTTTGAACCGTCGCGATATACTCGACTTCGGCGGACGAGCGCATGGCGCTGGCCAGTTTGATGCTATAGATGCGCCCGAGGTCGAAAATCGGTTGGCGCAACTCCACCCGGCCGTCCAGTGACGGGTAATTTGCCTTGCCTAGCTGGAACACCGCATTGTCGGTCGCAAGGACATTCTGTTCGTTCAACGAGTAGTTCCCCGTGGCCGAGATTTGTGGCAGGTATCCGAAAATTGCGTTCAGACGCTCGGCATCGGCGCGGTTTATGCGTTGTGCCGCCCGTCCGATTTCGGGATTCCGTTCCAGTGCCGATTTCAGAGTGTCCGCAAGCGCGACTGTCGGCGAATTCGCGACCATATCGCCGTCGAATCCGGCCTGCAATGCCGAAGCTACTTCGTTGTTATTAATCGCATTCTGGAAACGCTCGACAAGCGAGGTCCGGCTTTTGGATTCAATACCGGAGGCGCGCAGGACATCCAGTCGCTCGGGGGTGGCTTTGCTGGTCAACCCGTCGCCACACGCCGAAAGGATCGTCAGTGCCGCAATGGCCGTGGCGGTTAATTTTATGGACACTTTGAACTCCCCGAAACATAAGTTTTGCGGGAAATATATCGGACATTTACGGAAAAGCAACCGCAGGTTTGAAATCGAGACCTCATAAGCGTCTGATTTATAAGCGTCTGATTTTTTTTTGGAAAACATTCATCGCAAAAGACGAAAATAAGCTGCGGGAAAGTAGACATAAAACGATTTTGCCTGTAGCTTCCGAGTTTACTGCGAGAATTTTATTAGAATTAGGTGACAATTGTGCTGGACGATACAGAGACCAAGAGTTTGAACAAGGCGGGTGTCGGCGTTGTGAACGCCGAGCCGATTCAACTGCTGGAACAGCGCATTATGCTGGATGCGTCGCTGACATGGGACGCGGGTGTCGTTGCTAATCCGCTTGACGCGCTAACGACCCTGTCCGACAACTTTTCCGAATACGTCACCCAGTTCGATACCATATTCACGGATATGAAAACCGCATTTGATACGGCAATGACCGGTGCCGATTCGCTGTTTTCGCTGGTTGACGGTGCGCCCGATACAGGCGTTGGTGATCTGGATGACGTTCTGGATCGTGTCAAAACTGCGGTCGATAGCGTGCAAGGGGCGTTTTCGGCCGAGTTCGATACGTTGCTGACGCCGCAGGCGGCAACCTTTGCAACCAATATGGCGGCCTATCTGACCGCCAACTACACGACGCCACCGGGTCAGACGGCGCCGAATTTTTCCAATTATTTTACGCAGCAGGATATCCTGACCATCTTCGGGCCGACTTCGTTTCTGGCCGGCACAGTGGACACGCAGATAGACGCGTTTGTGGCGGCGAAGGGGCTGGGGAATGCTACACAGGTGGCGCAACTGGTCAAGGACGGGTTCAATCAGGAAATCACCGGCGGTTTTATTACCAATCTGATGAGCGTCGATCTGGTGGATGTGGCGGTTGGCGGGCAGACGCTTGTTGCCTTTACACCGGGCGCCACTACGGCACAGGTGCATACGACGGTTAACCTGCCGACGGTCGAAACCTTGCTGGATGCGCTGGCGATGGACCCGGATTTGCGCACGGCCTTGCCCGAGGCATTCAAGTTTGTCACGGCGGCCGAGACGTTTTCGTTCGATATCAATGCGGCGTCGAATGCGGCCGTTACCGGGCCGGGCGGAAACCCCGCGTCGTTCGGTATTCTCTTTGACGGGTTCGTTTCGGATCCGCTATTCCTGCTGGACGGCAGCACGACGTTTACCACCCCCAGCGAAGTGCGTTTGGGGTTGCTGGATGCGCAACTCAATGCAATCAATACGGCGCAGATCGGCCTGTATTTCGGCAGTGGTCTGAGCACGGTGAATTTCGGTGTGACGGTTGATGCCACCGCAGCACATGCTGTTACGCTGACTGCACCGTCGGCGACCGGATTCGATACCGAGCTGCGGATCAAGGATATCGGCAGTGCGGCGTTTGTGCCGGTTGCCGCAGGAACGGTTTATGACCTGATTTCGTTCGACGTGTCGGGAACGCTGGATTTGTCGTCTGTGACACCGGCGAATACGGTGGATTTCACGGCCGACCTGACCCTTTCGTCCGCGATTATGACAACCGGGGCGGGGCCGACCATTACGCAGTTGCTGGACAGTTCCGGCATTCTGTTCACGGTTAACACTGTCAGTATTGTCGATCCGGTTCAAAATGCGCTGGCACTTGACCTTGTGAACGCGCTGTTCGAAACCGGCCCCGAACAGATCGGGGCGTTTCTGGCCAATTTCGGGGCGGGCGTTTCGGATTTCCTGCGCTCGGATTTCCTGAACATCGGCATTCCGATGACCGGTTTCAATCTTTCGGATGCGTTTCTTGATATTGCGACGTTCTTCAGCACCTTGCCGGCGCAGTTTGCCTATCCGGCGAGCGCATTGGGGTTCGATGCCAATATCAATGCGTACCAGTTGGCACCTGACCTGCCCGGCCAGACGGGGATCAATCTGGGGTCTACGCAGCTTGATTTTCTGGCAAGCCTTAAAACCATATCGCTGGAAGTTCTGACACCGGGCGCCACACCGCAGGATCCTCCGGTCCAGCAAACGGTTGTGGTCGACCTTGCGACGGGCATCCCCAACCCGTTCCTGCCGAGCGGGGCACTGGATCCGACGTTCCTGACGCAGTTTGCCGCGATTTTGAACACCAAGCTGAATACCTTTGGCTGGAGCGCAAGTGCGGCGGGCGGCAAGTTGAACATCCTGTCCAGCAACGGCGGCCCCGCCGCTACTGCTACATTCCGGATTCTGGATGCAACGGACAGGACCAATGCGCTTTTGAGCGGATTCGGTTTTGCCGATCTGGGGTTTGGTGGCGGCAAGTTGCGGACGATGGATGTGACCGGAGTCGGGGTTTTCCCGGTGTTGAATACATCGGTAAGTATCCCGAGTTTCGATCTCGGGGCGTTCGATACT
>CAZDLV010000038.1:0-14154 GCA_964506345.1 uncultured Rhodobacterales bacterium
GCCGGATTAATGGGTCCTGACCCTAGACCGGCCCCCTAATCATGAAAGTGGCAGGCCACCATGTGGCCGCCACCCGCATCCGTCAGAACCGGTTTTTCCTTGGCACACCTGTCCTGCACACGCAGGCAGCGTGTGCGGAAAACACAGCCCGACGGCGGGTTGATCGGTGACGGCAGATCACCGTCGATCAGGATGACTTTCTTGTTCCGCTCGATTTTCGGGTCGGGAATGGGAACAGCCGAGATCAGCGCCTGCGTATACGGATGGCGGGCATGGGTATAGATGTCGGCGCTGTCGGCCATTTCAACCATATTGCCAAGATACAACACCAGAATGCGCGTGCTGATATGTTTTACGATGCTCAAATCATGTGCGATGAAAATCAGGGCCAGCCCCATTTCTTCTTGCAATGCTTTCAGCAAATTCACCACCTGCGCCTGAATAGACACGTCCAGCGCCGAAACCGGTTCGTCACAGATGATCAACCTGGGCTTCAGGATCAGCGCGCGGGCAATCCCGATACGCTGGCATTGCCCGCCGGAAAATTCATGCGGGTAACGGTTAACCAGATTGGGCAACAGACCAACCTTGGTCATCACCTCCTGCACCCTGGCCTTCACCTCGGATTTCGGGGTTTTTGGAAAATGGGTTTTCAAGGGTTCGGCGATAATCTCGCCGATATTCATGCGCGGATCCAGACTTGCCAGCGGATCCTGGAAAATCATTTGCACCTGCTTGCGCCGGTCACGCATTTCGCGTTTATCAAGCGCCAGCAAGTCCTGCCCCAGCCATAACACCTGCCCCGCCTCGGCGGGAATCATGCGAATGACAGCGCGCGCCAGTGTGGATTTTCCACATCCGGACTCACCCACAATGCCAAGCGTTTCGCCGGCGCGCAAATCGAACGAAACACCGTCTACCGCCTTCAGCTTTTGCGGTTTGGTCCACGGCATCGCGCCCTCGCGCGTGACGTTGAAATACACTTTCAGGTCGCGGACCTGCATGATGGTTTCATGGGTCATTTCAAATCCTCCACCGCAACATGGCAGGCGCGCATATGGCCGGGAAATACACCGGTCGGCACAAGGTCGGGAATGGTCGTCTGGCATATTTCGCGCGCATAGGTGCAGCGCTCCTGAAACGGGCATCCGACGGGCAAGGTCATCATGTTCGGCGGATTGCCCGGAATGGTCGCCAGTTCGTCATTGTTCATATCCAGCCGCGGGACCGCACTCATCAATCCCAACGTATAGGGGTGGGTCGGGGTTTCATAAACATGGCCGGTCTCGCCGATTTCCATGACCCGCCCGCCATACATCACCAACGTGTTGTCGCTGTGTCCGGCAACAACACCCAGATCGTGGGTAATCAGGATAATCGCGGTTCCGAACTCTTTCTGGATGTCGGACAACAGTTGCATGATCTGCGCCTGCACGGTGACATCCAGCGCCGTCGTCGGCTCGTCCGCAATCAGCAGTTTCGGGCGGCACAACAACGACATGGCAATCATCACACGCTGCCGCATCCCGCCGGAAAATTCGTGCGGGTACATCCGGATGCGTTTCTTTGCCTCGGGGATTTTCACGGCATCCAGCATGTCGGCGGATTGCCGGATTGCCTCTGCCTTGCCCAAACCCTTGTGATGCATCAGCACCTCGGCCATCTGGTCGGAAACCCGCATATACGGGTTCAGGCTGGTCATCGGATCCTGAAAAATCATCGCGATTTTTTCGGCACGGATACGGTTCAGGTCCGCCGAAGGCAGGTTCAGGATTTCCTCTCCGTGAAAACGCACGCTGCCGGTGGCGCGCCCGTTTTGCGCCAGCAGGCCCATCAGGGCGAACACCGTCTGGCTTTTGCCGGAACCCGATTCACCGACGATGGCCAGTGTCTCGCCATCCTTTACCTCGAAACTGACGTTGTTGACCGCACGAACCGTGCCATCCTGTGTGTCAAACTCGACATTCAGATTATCAACTGCAAGAAGCGTCATGGCACTTACCTATCTTTCGGGTCCAGCGCGTCGCGCAGACCATCGCCAATGAAATAGAAGCAAAACAGGCTGACAACAAAGAAGCCCAGCGGGAACAACAGTTGCCAAGGCGTGCCATACTGGATCGTTGACGCCCCTTCAGCGATCAGCGCGCCCCAACTGGTGCTGGGTTCCTGAACACCCAGCCCCAGAAACGAAATGAAGCTTTCGGCCAGAATCATTCCCGGCACCAGCAGCGTTGCATAAACCGCGACCACGCCCAGCAGGTTGGGAATGATGTGGCGCACGATGATCTTGAACCCCGATACGCCGGTGGCCTGCGCCGCCTCGATGAATTCCTTGTTTTTGATGGTCAGGGTCTGGCCGCGCACGATCCGGCTCATATCCAGCCACGACAGCAAACCGATGCCGATAAACAACATCGCGATAGAGCGCCCGAACACCACCAACAGCAGGATCAGAACGAACATGAACGGGATCGCCATCAGGATATCGACGATCCGCATCATGATCTGGTCAGTGCGCCCGCCGACATAACCGGAAATCGCGCCGTACAACGTGCCGACAACCACGGCGATAAAGGCCCCCACAACCCCGACCATTAACGATATCTGCGTCCCCTGGATTACCCGCGAATACAGATCGCGGCCCAGGTCGTCAGTGCCGAAAAAATGTCCGGTTGCAAATGACGGCATGCCCTTGGTGGCGGCAACCCCCATCACATTCCAGTCGATTTCCTCGTTCGACCATACGGCAAAATACGGGCCGATAAACGAAAATGCCACGATGGCGATAATGATAAACAGGCTGACGGTCGCCGCCTTGTTGCGCACGAACCTGTGGCGGGCATCCCCCCACAACGACCGGCCCTTGATCTGGTCCATCGTTGCCAGATCTTGCGCCAGCTTCTCGATTTTGTCTTTTTCCGCTACAATCATGATCGCCCCCTCAATACCGGATCTTCGGATCTATCCACGCATAGATCAGATCGACAATCAGGCTGAACAGGATTGTCAGCACCCCCACCAGAATTGTAATCCCCATCATCACGGAATAATCCCTGTTGGTGGCCGAGTTCACAAAGAAAAAGCCCATACCGCCGGTCGAGAAATAAATATCGATAATCACCGAGCCGGTTATCAGCCCGACGAATGCCGGCCCGAGGTAGGAAATCACCGGCAGCATCGCCGGTTTCAGCGCATGGCGCAAAATGACGGTGCGCGCCGGCAAACCCTTGGCCCGCGCCGTGCGGATATAGTTGGTGTTCAACACCTCGAGCATGGACGAGCGGGTAATGCGTGCGATTGACGCCATGTAACTGGTGGACAAGGCAATCACCGGCATAACCAGATATTGCCACTCGCCACCGTTCCAGCCGCCCCCCGGCAACCATCCCAGCCACAACGTAAAGACAATAACCAGCAGCGGTGCCATGACGAAGTTCGGCAACACCTGCGCGCCGATGGATACGCCGACCGCCAGATAGTCGATCCACGAATTCTTGCGGATCGCCGCAATCGCCCCCAGCGGAATGCCGACCCCGATGGCGACAACGAACGACCACGCGCCATAGGTCAGCGTGATCGGGAAGCCCTGCCCGATAATCTCGTTCACGGTGCGGTCCTTGTAACGGAACGACGGACCGAAATCGAAATGTGCAACGACCCCCCAGACATAATCCACAAGCTGTTTCCACAGCGGCTGGTCCAAACCGTATTTGGCAAGAATGTTGGCCATCACCTGTTCCGGCAGCTTGCGTTCGGATGTGAACGGCCCGCCCGGCGCAGAATGCATCAACAGGAAGGAAACGATAATAAGTATCAACATGGTAGGGATGGCGATGGCGATCCGTTTGATCACGTAGTTCAGCATGTGCAAACCTATGAAAAATTCCGGTCCGGCGTCGGTGTCCCGGACAAACAACGATGAGGCACCGCGTGTTACCACGCGATGCCCCGGTTCAAAAGGGTTGGCTATTCAGCGACTTTATAAAGTTCGCGCGAATACCAGTCCTGCTGGACATTCTGGTACGGCCAGCCTTTGAGGTTCGGTTTCATCATGAACACACCGGTATAGTGGTAGATCGGGATCAACGGCATATCTTCGGCCAGGATCTGTTCTACTTTGGTGTAGTTCGCGCTGGGATCAGCCATGGTTTTGGCTTCGGTCAGCAGACGATCGACTTCGGGGTTGGAATATTTCCCGTCGTTGTAACCGGAATCGGTGCTCAACAGGTCGAGGAAAGTCGATGCCTCGTTGTAGTCACCACACCAGCCACCGCGGGCCACGTCGAAGTTCTGGTTGCCGCGGGTTTCAAGGAAGGTTTTCCATTCCATGTTGGCCAGCGTTGTTTCCACACCCAGCGTCTGTTTCCACATCTGGGCAATCGCGATCGCGATTTTCTTGTGGCCCTCGGATGTGTTGTAGAGCAGATCGATTTTCAACGGGTTGTCCGGACCATAGCCGGCAGCAGCCAACAGTTCTTTGGCTTTTGCGTCGCGCTCGTCCTGCGTCATTTTACCGAACGGCACTTCCGGTACGGTAAATCCGGCGGTTGCGCCCGGCGTAAACGTGAACGCGGGGATCTGGCCGGCTTGCAGGATGTTGTCGGTGATAACCGAACGGTTGACAGCATAGGACAGGGCCTGACGCACACGCACATCTTTCAATGCTTCCTGACCGCTGGGCGATACGTTGAAGCTGTAGTAATATGTACACAGGCGCGGGAACGATTTGGCCTGATCCGGATACTCGGCTTTCAGGCGCAGATACTGACCCGACGGCACCGGACCAAGGTCGAGTTCACCGGCCAGATACCGTGTCAACGCAGTGTTGGCATCGTTGATAACCAGCGTCACAACCTTGTCGATAATGGTATTGGCATTATCCCAGTACAGCGGATTGCGTTCGCGAACCATGCGTTCCTGCGGGATATGTTCGGTCAGAACATAGGCGCCGTTGGAAACGATGTTTTCCGGTTTTGTCCAGTCGGCACCGTATTTCTCGATCACCCAGGACGGGGTCGGGAAAGTGCTGGCGCTGGTGGTCATCGATGCGAAATAGGGCAACGAGGACGACAGCTGTACTTCGAAAGTGTAGTCATCGACGGCGCGAACACCCAGCGTATCGGGCGAGGCTTCGCCGGCCAGAATCGGACCGACACCCTTGATAGCCATGATTTCGGCAAACCAGGAATAGGGCGAGGCGGTTTTCGGATCGGCCAGACGACGCCACGCATAAACGAAATCGTTCGCGGTGACGGGGGTGCCGTCGGACCATTTGGCGTCTTTGCGAAGGGTGAACGTATAAACGTCTTTCGCATCGTTGGTGGTATATCCGGTGGCAACACCGGGAACGAGGTTGCCGTCGGCATCCTGGTTCATCAGGCCTTCAAAAAGGTCGCGGATAATATCGGAACCGCTAACGTCTTCGACGATTTGCGGATCGAGCGAGCTGGACTCGTCGATCACACTATAGGTAAAGGTTTGGTCGTCCGCTAAGGCTTCGCCCGTCACCGGGTGCGTCTTTGCAGCCAGCACAGGTGCCGCTGCAAGAGTTGCCGCAATAAAGCCTGCTGCCAACGACTTGGCAAAAATGCTCATGTTTCATCCTCCGTTTGGATACTAAGGTGTTGGTCCGCCCAATACGGTGTTCATCCCGCACTAAAGCGGGCAAACCATTGCGACAGACTGCCCCATGATTGCAAACCGTTCAACAGTTTCCCTGACGTAATCGGTAAAAAGTTTAGAAAATTCAACGACCCAACCCGATGAAACAATCAAAAGTATTGAAATCGCGGCTAAAACCGGTCACGCAAACCAAACCACGTCATGGCCAAAACCAGCAGCGGCAAGCGCATTCCGGCGCCTCCGGGGAACCGCCGGACCGGAACGCCGGCCATAATATCGAACCGTTTCGCCACGCCGTCGATTGCCTCGGCCATCAACTTTCCCGCAAACGTCGCCATCGCGACCCCGTGGCCGGAATACCCCGACGCCGACAGGATGTTGGGCGCAATCCGGCGGAAATCCGGCATCCGGTTCACCGTGATCCCCAGCGTTCCGCCCCAGGCATAGTCGATTTTGGCATCGGCCAACTGCGGATATACCTCCAGCATCGGCGCCCGTGCCTTTTGCGCCAGATTGGCCGGAAACCTGTAACCGTAACTCTCGCCGCCACCGAACAGCAGGCGGTTATCCTCGGACAGGCGGTAATAGTTCACCACGAATTTGCTGTCGGCCACGGCGACATCGTCACGGATCAGATCGCGCGCTTTGTCCGCCCCTAGCGGTTCGGTCGCCACAATGAAATTGTTGATGGGCATCACATGCGCCGCCGTTTCCGGCTCCATATTTCCCAGATAGCCGTTGCAGCCCAGCGCGACAAACCGCGCCGAAACAGTCCCCGAGGGCGTCACGACCCCGGCCGGCTCTCCCCGCCGGACCCGCGTCACGCGCGTTTCCTCGAACATCCGCACACCGGCGCGCGCGCAAACCGCCGCCAGCCCGAGCGCGAAGTTCAGCGGATGCAGGTGCCCCGCGCCCCAGTCCATCGAGCCGCCGCAATAGGCCTCCGTTCCCAGCGCGGCGCGAATAGCCTTGCTATCCAGCGCCTCGATCTGGTCATAGCCGTATTCGGTCCGCAGTTTTTCTACATAGTCGAACGTTTGGTGCAGGTGCTTGGGCTTCAACTCGGCGTGCATCACACCGGGTTTGTAGGCACAATCAATCTTGTGCCGCCCGATCAACTCGCGCACCGTCGCCTTGGACTCCTCGCCCAACTCCCAAAGTTGGCGGGCATGTTCCTTGCCAACCATTTTTTCCAGATCGTCCTGTTCCACCCGCTGGCCGGAACCGACCTGCCCGCCATTGCGTCCCGACGCGCCGAAGCCAAGCCGCTGCGCCTCCAGCAGCACAACATCGAAACCGCGTTCGGCCAGATGCAGCGCTGTGGACAGGCCGGTATAGCCACCGCCAACCACGCAGACGTCACACGATATGTCCCCGTCAAGCGCCGGGAATTTCTCGAGAAACTTTCCGGTCGCGGTATAGTAGGAGTCAGGATATTCCCCTTGCCGGTCGTTGATCGTCAGCAAATCCATCAGACATTCAGAAGCAGATGCTCCCGCTCCCATGTCGAGATAACCTCGAGAAATGCATCGGCCTCGTGCCGTTTTATGGCGGTGTAAACCGAACAGAATTCGTGCCCCAGAACCTCGGCCAACTCCGGCGCACCATCGAACATATCCAGCCCGCGCAACAACGAACGCGGCAGGGCGTGCGGTTGTTCGTATGCTTCCCCCGTCAGGGGTTCGCGCGGTTTCAACCGGTTCTTCATCCCCAGATACCCGCAGGCCAGCGACGCCGCCAAGGCCAGATACGGGTTGGAATCCATCCCCACCACGCGGTTTTCAACCCGCCGCGCCACATCCGAGGAAATAGGAATCCGGATACCGGTCGTACGGTTGTCCGCGCCCCATTCCAGATTGATCGGGGCGGAGCCTGACGCCACAAACCGGCGATAGGAATTCACATAAGGCGCAAAAAAGCTGATCGCGTGCGGGATATACTTTTGTTGTCCTGCAATAAAATTGAAAAACAGGTCCGTTTCGGAACCGTCCTTCGCTGTGAACACATTGTTCCCGTCCGCATCGACCACCGACTGGTGGATGTGCATGGCGCTGCCGGGTTCATCCTGCATCGGTTTGGCCATGAAGGTGGCAAAACAGTCGTTGCGCAAGGCCGCCTCGCGGATCAGACGTTTGAAATAGAACACCTGATCGGCCAGCACCACCGGATCGCCATGCACCAGGTTGATCTCGATCTGTCCGGCGCCACCCTCCTGAATGATGGTGTCGATCTCGTATCCCTGCGCCTCGGCGAAATCGTAGATGTCGTCGATCACCTTGCCGTATTCATCGACAGCCGCCATCGAATAAGCCTGCCGCGAGACCACCCGCCGCCCCGTCCGGCCCATCGGCGGCTCGATCGGTTGCGCCGGATCAAGATTCGGTTTGGTCAGATAGAATTCGATTTCCGGCGCAACAACGGGTGTCCAGCCCTCGGCCTTGTAAAGGTCCAGCACCCGTTTCAGCACGTTGCGCGGCGCAAGGCCGATGGGGTTTCCCTCCAGATCGACCACATCGTGGATCACCTGCACCGTCACATCATCGGCCCAGGGCGCGGCTACGGCGGTGGAATAATCCGGCTTCAACACCATGTCGGATTCGGTCCACTGGTCCTCGATATCCATATCGACATAATCGCCGGCAATGGTCTGGTAGAAGATCGAGATCGGCAAGAACGTCCGTTCCATCCGGTTGAAGGTGGACGAAGGCATGGCTTTGCCGCGCGACATGCCGACGATGTCGGCGATGATGCACTCGACCTCCTCGATCCGGCGGCCGTCCAGCCATTCTTGCGTCGCCTCGGGGAATTTCGAGACATAGTTAACAGGCTTGCGTGCCATGGTTTTTCCTTTACAGCCGCCCGACAGGTTTGCCCTTGGCGCCATTTTTTTGCGCCAGCAGACACAACCAGTCATGCGCCACCGTTGCGGCGGCAATTGCGGTAATTTCTGCGTGGTCATATGGCGGCGACACCTCGACCACGTCCATGCCGACAAGATTAAGCGAACCGAGGCCGCGTATCAACTCCAGCGCCTGCCAGCTGGCCAGCCCGCCGACAACCGGCGTGCCGGTGCCGGGCGCAAAAGCCGGGTCCAGCCCGTCCACGTCGAAGGAAATATAGACCGGCGCGTCCCCTGCCCGCTTCTTGATGATATCGAGCGCCGCATCAATACCGTTGCGATGCACCCACGGCGCGGTCAGGATTTCAAAGCCGTGGTCGCTGTCGTTATAGGTGCGCAAGCCGATCTGGGTGGATTTCGACACGTCAATCACCCCCTCGGCCGCCGCGCGTCCGAACATGGTGCCATGGTCGATGCCTCCGTGATCCTCCCATGTATCGCAATGGGCATCGAACTGGATCAGGGCAATCGGCCCGTGCTTTTCGGCATGCGCCTTCAACAGCGGATAGGCCACGAAATGATCGCCGCCGAAGGTCAGCATCTTGGCCCCGCTTGCCAGAATATGCGCCGCATGCGCCTGTATATCGGCAGGAACCGAGGCCGCATCATGCGGGTTCAGCATACAATCGCCCCAGTCGATAACCGCCAGCGACTCGAACGGATCGAACCCGAAGGGGAAGGCCTCCAGCTCCGCCAGTTGCACCGAGGCCTCGCGAATGGCGCGCGGCCCCAGACGGCAGCCGGAACGATAGGTCACCGCGCTGTCATAGGGCACGCCGCTGACCACCACATCGACCCCGTCAAGGTCGCGCGAATAGCGCCGCCGCAGAAACGACAGCGCCCCGCCATAGGTCATCTCGACCCAGCGTTCCTTGTTGCCCCTGGCGCGAAATGCCTGATCGCCCGTTGTCATTATTTCACCTTTTTGCGCATGAAAAACCACGAAATCGAAATGCCTGTCGCCACCGCTACCACGATCAATGTCGCCAGCGCGTTGATATCGGGGCTGACCCCCAGCCGAACCTTGGAGAAAATCACCATCGGCAGGGTCGAGGCCCCGGGACCGGACACAAAGCTGGCAATAACCAGATCATCCAGCGACAGGGTAAACGACAATAACCAGCCGGAAATCAGCGCCGGTGCGATCATCGGCAGGGTAATGTCGAAAAATACCCGCAAAGGTTTTGCCCCGAGGTCCGAGGCCGCCTCCTCGATCGCGTCATCCATATCGGACAGGCGCGACTGCACCACCACCGCGACATAGGCCATGTTGAACGTCGTGTGGGCAATAATAATTGTCATCACGCCGCGCCCTGCCGGCCAGCCGAACAACGCCTGCATGGCAACGAATAGCAACAACAATGACAACCCGGTAATCACGTCCGGCATGACCAGCGGCGCCGTAACCATGCCGGTCAGCAACCCGCGCAGACGTATCCGGCCGAACCGCGTCAGCACCAGCGCCGCCATCGTCCCCAGAATTGTCGCAAGCGTTGCGCTGGTCACGCCGATTTTCAGGCTGATCCACGCCGCCCCCATGATTTGCGGATCGCTCAACAGCTCACCATACCATTTTGTGGACCAGCCGCCCCAGACCGTCACCAGTTTGCTTTTGTTGAAACTATAGATAATCAGCGACAGGATCGGGATATACAGAAACAGAAACCCCGAAATCGCCACAACCGGCAAAAACAGCCCGCGTTTCATGGCGTTTCCTCCTGCTTTGCCTGCGCCATTCGCAGCAACATGACGGGAACCACAATAACCACAAGCATCGCAATCGCCACCGCGCTGGCGACCGGCCAGTCACGGTTGCTGAAAAACTCGTTCCACAGCACCTTGCCGATCATCAACGTATCCGGCCCGCCCAATAGCGCCGGAATAACGAACTCGCCGATTGCCGGAATGAATACCAGCATGGATCCGGCAATGATCCCGGGCATCGACAACGGCACCGTCACACGAAAAAACGTCACCACCGGCCGCGCCCCGAGATCGGCCGAGGCCTCCAGCAAGGCATCGTCCAGCTTTACCAGATTGGCATAAAGCGGCAGGATCATGAACGGCAGGTATGTATAGACAATACCGATATACACCGCGATATCCGTTTGAAGAATAATCAGCGGCTGATCGATAATCCCGATTTTCAGCAATAGCGCGTTAAGAATCCCCTTGCCTTTCAGGATCCCGATCCACGCATAGACCCGCAACAAAAACGATGTCCAGAACGGCAGAACGATCAACAGCAGCAACACCGAACGCTTCGGCTCGGGGCTGCGCGCGATGTAATACGACATCGGATAGCCCAGCAACAAGGCAAACACGGTCGAGATGAAGGCAATTTTGATCGAGGAAATATACGCCTTTATGTACAGGCTGTCCTGCCACAAATAGGCAAAATTATCGAAAGTATAGTTCAGCGACCAGCCGCCATCGGCCCCGCGTGCAAACAGCGGCGAATAGGGCGGGCGGGCGATCATCGGTTCCGCCACCGAGATTTTCAGCACCACCAGAAACGGAACCAGGAAAAACACCAGCAACCAGACCGTCGGCACGGCAATCACCAACCCGCGTCCGCTGAATCCCAGTTTGCGCAATACGCGCGCAGTGACCTGCCAGCCACCGCTTTTGCGGATGGCCGCGTTCATTGCGTCAACACCACGCCGGCGCCGGCTTTCCAGCACAGAAACACCCGCTCGTCCCATTTGATCGGCGTATCCTCGTGAACAAGGTTCGATTTTGTCACCCGCACGATCTTGCCCGTGTCCAGCAAAACCCGATAGATCGAAAGATTGCCGAGATAGGCGACCTCCTCGACCACGCCCGCCAGAACATTGTCGGCACCATCAGGTTTTTCGCGCGACAGGTTGATCTGCTCGGGTCGCACCGCAATCCAGACGCTTTGGCGCGCCTTCAGCCCCTCTTTCGGGCTGGCAAGAATGGCCCCGTCGGCCTCGGCGGACATCACCCGCAACATGTCGGCGCCGCTCGCGTCCACTTCGGCGGCGAACAGGTTCACCGACCCGATGAAATCGGCAACATACCGCGAATTCGGCGTCTCGTAGATTTCCTGCGGCTCGCCGATCTGCACGATCTGCCCTGCATCCATCACCCCGATGCGGGTGGAAAGGGTCATTGCCTCTTCCTGGTCATGGGTCACAACGATGAAGGTCACGCCGAGGGTTTCCTGAATACGGATCAGCTCGAACTGGGTTTCCTCGCGCAGCTTCTTGTCGAGCGCCCCGAGCGGTTCGTCCAGCAATAACAGTTTCGGCTGTTTCACCAGTGATCGCGCCAGCGCCACACGCTGTTGCTGCCCGCCCGACAACTGATGCGGCTTGCGTTTCGCGAAATCCTCCAGCTTCACCAACCGCAGCATTTCCGCCACACGATCGCGGGCTTCGGCTTTGGGCACACCTTCGCGCAACAATCCGTAAATGACGTTTTTTTCTACCGACATGTGCGGGAACAACGCATACGACTGGAACATCATGTTGGTCGGGCGCCGGTGCGCGTCGATCCCCGTCATGATCTGGCCGTCGATTTCGACCTCGCCGGCGGTCGGCGTTTCGAAACCGGCCAACATCCGCAACAACGTCGATTTCCCGCACCCCGACCCGCCGAGCAAACAAAACAGCTCGCCTTTGTAGATATCGAGCGACACCGCATCCACGGCCGTAAACCCGTCGAATTTCTTGGTGATATTCCTGATGCGGATAAAAGGCTTTGCCGCAGGGTCTCTCCACGGTTTTGTGTCAGCCGCTAAAGGGGGCGTACCCATCGGACCTCCGGTAAAATCTGGGTTCGGCAGGGCGCGGATCACGCCCTGCCGGCATTGTTTTCCAGCCTACTGGCCGGTTTTGATCCGGGTCCATGCGCGGGTAATCAGACGGTCGGTGCGCGCGTTATACACCTGCGAACCCCAAAGGCGCGCCTTGGCTGCGTCTGTCGGGAAAATCCCCGGATCCGACGTGATATCGGGATCGACCAGCGGCATCGACGCCTTGTTGCCGTTCGCATACCAGACATAGTTGGTGATATCGGCGGTGATTTGCGGATCCATAACGAAATTGATGAACTTCAACGCATTTTCCGGATGCGGCGCGTCCACCGGAATGGCCATCATATCGAACCACTGCAACGCCCCCTCGTCCGGGATCACATAACTGACGCTGACACCGTTACCGGCCTCGTCGGCACGCGCTTGCGCCTGAAAGACGTCGCCGGACCAGCCGACAGACACGCAAACATCGCCATTCGCCAGATCGTTGATGTACTGCGACGAATTGAAATACCGGATATACGGGCGCACACTTTCCAGCAGCTTGGCGCCGGCTTCGATATCGGCCTTGTCGGTGGAGCGCGGATCAAGCCCCAGATAATTCATCGCCGCCGGAATCATTTCCGAAGGCGCGTCAAGGAAGGTCACGCCGCAATCCGCCAGTTTGGATACCACTGCCGGATCAAACACCAGCGACCAGCTGTTGACCTCGTAATCCGCCCCCAGACGCTGGGCAACCGCATCGGAATTATATCCGAGGCCCGTTGTTCCCCACATATAGATCACGGCATATTCATTGCCCGGATCGTATACCGCCGCGCCCTTCATCAGTTCGGGGTCCATATTCACCAGATTGGGCAGTTTCGATTTGTCGAGCTTCTGGTAAGCCCCCGCCGCGATCTGGCGTTGCAGAAAATCCGAGGTCGGGACAACCACGTCGTATCCCGAATTTCCGGTCAGCATTTTCGCCTCCAGCACCTCGTTGCTGTCGTAGACGTCGTAGTTGACCTTGATTCCTGTCTGCGCCTCGAACTTGGCGATTGTGTCCTCGGCAATATAATCCGACCAGTTGTAAATATTGAGAACCGGCTCCTCGGCAAAACCCGCCGAGGCCGAAACCGTGGCGATTGCCGCCATAAGTATGGTCTTTTTCATGTGATATGCTCCTTGTTGAACCCTGTTTCTGCCTCTGCGGACAAGATACGGGAATTTGGCCCCAAGAGGGCGGTGTAAATCAAGCCTTTTCTTGGCAACGTCAAACCGTTTCCAGATATGTCGCGATCTCGAAGTCGCTCATACGGGCGGCAAAACCGCGTTGTTCCTGCTTTTTCGCCAGCACGAAAACCTCGCGCATCAGGTCGGGAAATATGGCGCGGGTCGCATTTCCGTCGGCAAAATTTTCAGTGGCGTGCAGCCAGTCGCGCGGCAGTTGTTCCAGATCGTGGGCATAGGCATCCCCCGTCAACGGCTCCACCGGTTCGCGCCGCGCCCCGATCCCGTCAAGCGCCGCCCCCAGAACCGCCGCCAGAACCAGATACGGATTGGCATCGGCCCCCGCGACCCGGTGTTCGATACGGCGCGCCTTGCTGGCCCCCCCCGGAATGCGAATGGCCGCCGTGCGGTTTTCATACCCCCAGCAAATTCCCGTCGGGGCATGGCTGCCCGGCGCCAGCCGGCGATAGGAATTCAGGTGCGGCGCGAAAACCAGACCGCATTCCGGCATCGCGTCCATCAATCCGCGCACAGCATAACGCATGGCCGGAGTGCCTTCGGCCCCGCCATTGTCGAAAATATTCGCCCCCGCCGCATCCAGAATGCTGAAATGGACATGCAGGCCGTTTCCGGCCCGATC
>CAZDLV010000039.1:0-13900 GCA_964506345.1 uncultured Rhodobacterales bacterium
CCACGGCGGAAATAATACAACAAACGATGGATGTTGATATCCACCAATGCCTCCAGATGCTCGGCGAAAACCCCGCCCTGCCGCTCGGCCCGCACCACGGCGTCATACGGCACGCCGATAATCCAGTGCGAGGACATCGACCACGTTATAACCACCAGCGCCCAGTACCACAGGCTCCAGAAACTGTTGGTGTCTATCAATTGAAGTAGATGCAAGGGGGCCTCCGGTGTATGTGCGCAATCTAAACCGACCGCGCGTATATTCAATCACCAAATTCGCAAAATCTGCCGATTCCGTAAAAACCCTTGTGCCGGCCCTGTCCGACGTGGCATTTCAGGATAAACCAACGCACGAGGCCCCCCATGCAAACGATTCACGCCCCCTTCCCGCTTGGCCGTTCCCGCCGCCTGCGCCGCACCCACTGGATGCGCGATCTGGTGCGCGAAACCACGTTGCAGGTCTCGGACCTGATCTGGCCGGTTTTCATCCGCGACGGCGAAGGCATCCGCGAACCGGTCGCCTCGCTCCCCGGTGTGGACCGTCTGAGCATCGACAACGCGGTAATTGCCGCCGAGGAGGCCGCCGCCCTCGGCATCCCTGTCATTGCCCTGTTTCCCTATACCGATCCGGCGAAAAAAACGCCGGATGCGGCCGAGGCATGGAACATGGACAACCTCGTCAACCGCGCCACCCGCGCCATCAAGGCCAGGGTGCCGGACATCGGGATCCTGCTGGACGTGGCGCTTGATCCCTATAACTCCGACGGCCACGACGGGATTGTGCGCGACGGGATTGTCCTTAACGACGAAACCCTGATGGCGCTGGAAAAACAGACGCTGGCGCAGGCCGAATCCGGTGCCGATATCCTCGGCCCCAGCGACATGATGGACGGGCGTATCGGCGTGATGCGCCAAGCACTGGAACGCAACGATTTCACCGATGTGGCGATCATGAGCTACTCGGCCAAATACGCCAGCGCCTTTTACGGCCCGTTCCGCGACGCGGTCGGGGCCAAGGGGGCGCTGAAAGGCGACAAGAAAACCTACCAGATGGATTTCGGCAACACCGACGAGGCCCTGCGCGAGGTCGCCAAGGACCTCTCCGAAGGGGCCGACATGGTGATGGTCAAGCCGGGGATGCCCTATCTGGACGTCTGCCAGCGGGTGAAATCGGAATTCGGCGTGCCGACCTTCGCCTATCAGGTCAGCGGCGAATACGCGATGATCTGCGCGGCGGGGCAAAATGGCTGGATCGATCAGGACGCGGCCATGCTGGAAAGCCTCGGCGCCTTCAAACGGGCCGGATGTGACGGGATCCTGACCTATTTTGCCAACCGCACAGCACGGATCCTGCTGGACGAGGAAATCTAGCCGGGACCTAGGGCGCAGACCTAGGCAATTTTCGGCCAAGCGGTTTTGCGGCGCTGGCACGACACACGCCCCCGTGATAGCGTGGCCACAGCCGGCAAAGACCGGAACGGCAGACATACAGGAGACATCGCATGAACAAGTGGACACGACGCGGATTTTTGCTGGCCGGCAGCGCCACGCTGGCTGCCTGCACCGCCGTAGGTATCAACAAAACCCGTTCGGAAATCGACGCCGACGCCGATCGGGCGCGCGCCAATCTGTTCCGCACGGTGCCGGGGGCGCAACAGCTGGCGCAGCGGTCCTCGGGCATGTTGATCATCCCGAAAATCACGCAGGCCGGTTTGATGGTCGGCGCCGCCTACGGCGAAGGTGTGTTGATGATCGGCGAGGCCAAGGTGGATTACTTCAACTTCACCGCCGCCTCGTTCGGTTTGCAGGCCGGGGTGCAGCAATACAGCCACGCGCTGTTTTTCATGACACAACAGTCGCTGGCCGGTTTCAGATATTCCGACGGCTGGCAGCTTGGCGTCGATGCACAATACACAACACCGCAGGATGCCAGCGCCATCGGCGTTACCAGCACCACCATAAACCGGCCGGTGATCGCGCTGGTATTCGGGCAACAGGGATTGATCGTCGGGGCGACGATGGCCGGTGCGAAATATTCGCGTCTGGTGCGCTAGTCCGGAAAAATTGCCCATGGGCAATTTTCCCGTTTTCGACAACAATTACAATGTATTATGCTTGAAAAACACGCCGAAATCCGGCGTGTTTTTTCAGAAGTGGATCGCCCGCCCGTATGCGTCCAGAACGCTCTCGTGCATGGCCTCGGACAGGGTCGGATGCGGGAATACGGTTTCCATCAGGTCCTGCTCGGTCGTCTCCAGCTTGCGCCCGACGATATAGCCCTGGATCAGCTCGGTCACCTCCGGCCCGACCATATGCGCGCCCAGCAACTCGCCGGTTTTCGCGTCGAATACCGTCTTGACCATGCCTTCCGGTTCGCCCAGCGCAATCGCCTTGCCGTTGCCGATGAAGGGGAAGCGCCCGACCTTGATGTCATGGCCCAGCTCCTTCGCCTTTGCCTCGGTATAGCCGACCGAGGCGACCTGCGGGTGGCAATAGGTGCAGCCGGCGATGGCCTCGGGCTTGACCGGATGGGGTTTCAGGCCGGCGATTTTTTCCGCCACCATGACGCCCTCGTGGCTGGCCTTGTGCGCCAGCCACGGCGCGCCGGCGATGTCGCCGATGGCATAAAGCCCCGCGACGCCGGTGCCGCAATATTCATCGGTGACAACATGGGTGCGGTCGATTTTGACGCCGAGTGATTCCAGCCCCAGCCCTTCGACATTGCCAACGATACCGACGGCGGAGATCACCGTGTCGAATTCCTGTTTCGCGACCTTGCCGTTCGATTCAATATGCGCGACCACCTTGCCCTTGCCGCGATCGAGCTGCTTGACCATGGATTTTTCCATGATCGTCATGCCCTGTTTGACAAACTGCTTTTTGGCAAAGGCCGAGATTTCCGCATCCTCTACCGGCAGCACGCGATCCATGACCTCGACCACCGTGGTGTCGGCGCCCAGCGTGTTGAAGAAACTGGCGAACTCGATCCCGATGGCGCCCGAGCCGATGACCAGCAGTTTTTTCGGCATATGCGGCGGGTTGAGCGCGTGTTTGTAGCTCCAGACCAGATCGCCGTCGGCCTCCAGCCCCGGCAGTTCGCGGGCCCGCGCGCCGGTGGCGAGGATGATGTTCTTCGCGGTCAGGGTTTCGGTGCCCTTGTCGGTCTTGACCGACACCTTGCCCGGCGCGTCGATTTTCGCGGTGCCCATGATCACGGCGATCTTGTTCTTTTTCAGCAGATGCCCGACCCCGCCCGAAAGCTGTTTGGCAACGCCGCGCGAGCGTTTGACCACGGCCGCCAGATCATAACCGATGTTGTCTGCCGACAGGCCGAAATCCTTCGCCCGCTGCATCAGGTGAAACACCTCCGCCGAGCGCAGCAGCGCCTTGGTCGGGATGCAGCCCCAGTTCAGACAGATCCCGCCGAGGTGTTCACGCTCCACCACCGCAACCTTCAGGCCGAGCTGCGCCGCACGGATCGCGGCGACATAACCGCCGGGACCGGCGCCGATAACGAGGACATCATAGGAAGCGTTCGACATGGGATTCTCCGCGTTTGCAAATTTAGTCTAATGTTAAACTAGATTCGCAACGAGGGCCAGAGGGGGCCGGCAAAACCCCTATTCGCTCATCCGTTTGACGGTATAGCCATAACCGCCCGCGTCGAGATAGGCGATTTCGTCGGCGGTAGAACTGCGCCCCAGTGCGGCGTTGCGATAGGGAAACCGGCCAAAGTCGCGAATGACCTGACGGTGGGCGCGGGCGTGCAGCATGTTGCCCCCCGCCGGCATACGGGTTTTGAACGCCCGCACGGATTCATCCTGATCCACCGGCGATTCGGAATGCATGAACGGCAGATAGAAAAAGCTGCGCATGGGCGGCTCTATCTGCTGGTCGAAATTGTGCCGGATGGCTTTTTTGGCGATACACAACGCGATCTTGTCCGAGGCGAAACTTTCACCGCTGTCGCGGAACATGTTGCGCGGGAACTGGTCCAGCAGGATGATCAGGGCCAACGCCTCGTCCGCGTGCAACTGCCAGTCCTTGTGCGCGCCCTCGCAAACGTCACGCCACAACCCTTCGAACCGGTCACGGATTTCGGCATCAAGTTCCGGCGAAACCGTATACCAGCCCGCCGGACCTACGCCTTGCCAGAATTCCAGAATCTCGGCTGCTTTGTCGTGCATGTCCCGCTCCTCGACAGGGGGTTGTTTTGTGTATGTTTGCACAATTTGAGAATATTCCAAGCAAAAAATTACGTTGCGGAAGGTTTTGTCGGATCTGCGGCGTTTTCAGCTTCTTCCGCCGCTTCTTCCTCGGCCATTTCGATGGCGACTTCCTGCGCCACCTCGACGGCAATCGGCGAGGCCTGCGGCAGCACGGGTGCGTAGGCCGAGGTCTCGTCCACCGGTGTCGCCTCGCGCTGCGTGGTGCGATAGATCGCATAGCCGGTGATGGCGGCGAACAGTGCCGCGATGATGACGAAAAAGCTGTCCGGTCCGAAGCGGCCCATGGCCAGACCGGCAAGGATCGGCGCACCGGCCGCCCCGACCCCGTTCAGGAAAATCAGCGCGCCCGAGGCCGAGGCCATGTCATCCGGTTCCAGATAGTCGTTGGTGTAGGCGATGAACAACGAGTAAAGCGGACTGGCGAAACCGCCGGCGAAAAATGTCAGCGCGTAGACCACAGCGGGGTGGGACAGGAACGGCAGGGCGATGGCAATGCCGAGGGCACCGATCACGGTGATATAGATAATCAGGTGGCGGCGGTCCATGCGGTCGGACAGCCAGCCGACGGGGTATTGCAGCAGCAGCGCCCCGAGGTAGATCATGCCGACAAGGATCGAGATTTCGGCGACGCTCAACCCCTTGGCCGTGCCGTAGACGGGGGCCATGCCGAACAGGGTGGCGATGATCGCGCCGAGCAGGAAAATCCCGACGGAACCGAGGGGGGAAATCTTGTACAGCTCGGCCATGCTCATCGGTTTGGAGGCGTGGAATACCGGCGCCGGGCTGATCGACAGAAGGATCGGCATGAAGGACAGCGACACCATCACCGACATGGCGACGAACAGGGTGTAGCCGCCGACATCGGCGAAGTTCAGCATGACCTGCGCGAACAGGATTCCGGCCATTTGCACAATGACATAGGCCGAAAGTGCCTGCCCGCGGGTTTCATTGGTGGCGGCGTCGTTCAGCCAGCTTTCGGCGACAACGTAAACGCCGGAAAAGCAGAACCCGACGACGATGCGCATCAGGGTCCAGAGGACCGGATCGGGCACCACGGGGAACAGGATGAACACCGCCGAGGCCAGCGAGCCGAGGGCCGCGAATACCCGCACATGGCCAACACGACGGATCATCATCGGCGCCATTTTCGAGCCGCCGAGAAAGCCGAGAAAATAGCCCGACATGACATAGGACATGGTGGCGGGCGAGAACCCCTCGAGAGATCCGCGAATGCCCAGAAGCGTGCCCTGCAAGCCGTTTCCGGCCATCAGCAGCAACATGCCGGCCAGCAGCGCCCAGGCGTTTTTCAGGATATAGGTCATGGCTTTCCCGCGTCAGAGTTGGACCAGTCTAGGCGCGCGGCGCACACCGTCGCCGCTGTTTGCGACATCAGATGTCGGTTTGCGGCAGCAGCAGCGAGCTGTCGCCGTAGGAAAAGAACCGGTAGTTTCCGGCAATGGCGTGGGCGTAGATTTCCCGCACGCGGTCATAGCCCATCAGGGCCGATACCAACATCAGAAGGGTGGATTTCGGCAGGTGGAAATTGGTCATTAACCCTTTGGCAATTTTGAAGGTATAGCCGGGACGGATGAAAATATCGGTGTCGCCGCTCCACGGTTCGATATGGTTGTGCGCGCTGGCGGCGGATTCGATCAGGCGCAGGGCGGTGGTGCCGACGGGTATGACGCTGTTTCCGCGGGCGAGCGTGGCGTTGATGGCGGCGGCGGCTTGCGGTGTGACCTCGCCCCACTCGCTGTGCATTTTATGCGCGTCGATGTTGTCCACCTTGACCGGCAGGAAGGTGCCGGCGCCGACGTGGAGGGTGACTTCGGTGCTGTTTATGCCCTTCGCGGCCAGCGCGGCGAGCAGGGAATCGTCGAAATGCAGCGAGGCGGTCGGGGCGGCGACCGCGCCGGGGCGGCTGGCGAAAACGGTCTGGTAGTCGATGCGGTCCTGTGCGTCGGCGGGGCGTTTGGCGGCGATGTAGGGCGGGAGCGGCATCTCGCCGACCTGTTCGATCAGGGCGTCGAGGGCCTCGCCGGATTGTGCGAAGGTCAGGGTTACCTCGCCGCCGTCCTTTTCGGTGACGGTGGCGATGAGCGGGCCGAATGTTATTTTATCGCCGGTTTTCAGGCGTTTGGCAGGCTTTGATAAACTTCGCCACCGGTCGGGGGCGAGGCGTTCTATCAGGGTGGATTCGATCTGTGCGATACCCGGACCATGCGGGGTTTCGCGGAAACGTTCGCCGCGCAGGCGGGCGGGGATGACGCGGGTGTTGTTGAATACCAGCAGGTCGCCGGCGGACAGGTAGTCCGGCAGGCGCGCGACGTTCGAATCGATCAGGGTGCCGTTGTCCACCAGCAGGCGCGAGGCCGGGCGCGGCTGCGCGGGGCGCAACGCGATCAGGGCCTCGGGCAGGTGGAAATCGTAGTCGTCTAGCCTGTGCATGGTTGCTCTTTCGCTGTTTGCGCCCCTGTAAACCGGAGTTTCGCGCCTGAAAAGCAAAATATCGGTTTTCTTTCGGCGCGGGGCGACTATTTTCGGGGGAAACAGGAGGATTTTATGCAAATTGGCGACACTTTTCCCGATTTCGACCTGCCCCGCGACGGTGGCGGGCGGCTCTCGCTGGCGGATTTCAAGGGGCGTAAACTGGTTGTTTACCTGTATCCCAAGGACAATACGCCGGGCTGCACGACCGAGGCGATCGACTTCACCGCCGCGCTGCCGGAGTTCGAGGCGGCGGGGGCGAGCGTGGTCGGCGTGTCGAAAGATTCGGTGCGCAAGCACGATAATTTCGTGGCAAAACATGAACTTGGCATTCCCTTGCTGGCCGACGAGGACGGGGTTCTGATCGAGGCGCTCGGCGCCTGGGTGGAGAAAAAGAACTACGGGCGGACCTATATGGGGATCGAGCGCTCGACGTTTCTGGTCGATGGCGAGGGCGTGATCCGGCAAATCTGGCGCAAGGTGCGGGTCAAGGGGCATGTGGCCGAGGTTCTGGACGCCGTGCGGGCGCTATGAATTTGAGCGAAGCCGCGGTGGCGGTCCTGTCCGAGCCTGACCCGTGGAAGAAATGCACGTTGTCGCGGGAACTGGCGGCGGCGTGGTTTGCATCGGAGGGCACGCAGGATATCGGGCGGGCGGAGCCGCCGGCGTTTCCGGCCCGCCCCGAAGCGCCGGAGTTGCTGAACCCGCGCGATGTGCCGCGCCGCCGCGCCGGATCACGGGCGGGGCGGATCGCGCTGCTGCACGCGATTGCCCATATCGAGTTGAACGCGGTGGACCTGCACTGGGATATTGTCGCGCGGTTTTCCGATGTGAAAATGCCGCGCGGATTCTATGATGACTGGGTGAAAGCTGCGGATGAAGAATCCAGGCATTTCATGTTGTTGTCGGACAGGCTTGAAGCATATGACAGTTTTTACGGCGCCATGCCGGCACATGCGGGCATGTGGCAGGCGGCCAGCGATACGGCAACGGATTTCATGGGGCGGCTGGCGGTAGTGCCCATGGTGCTGGAGGCGCGCGGGCTGGATGTGACGCCCGGGATGATCGCGATGTTCGACAAGGCGGGGGACGCGGAAACCGTGGCGGCGATGCAGGTGATCTATGGCGAGGAGGTCGGGCATGTGGCCTATGGCTCCAAATGGTTCCATTTCCTGTGCGGGCGCCACGAGATGGACCCGAAAGAGACGTTTCACGCGCTGGTGCGGAAATATTTCCATTCCACGTTGCGCCCGCCGTTCAACGAGGAAAAACGGGCCGAGGCCGGATTGCCGCCGGATTTCTACTGGCCGCTGGTGGAATAGGCCAAAGTCTGCCCATTCCGGCCGCCAAGGTAACCTTGACGTTAATAGTCGTTGCTTTGGCGGGCAGTATTTTTTATCACCGTTCAGGGAAATTTAACCCTTTCGGGGGTAGAGCGAGGATTGCTGTCGTATGGCGGGCGTGTTTCGGGCGGTTAACAAATCGCTCGGTAAAATTTTGCCAGAGCAGACTCTGGTTATCAAAGGACGGCTGGAACAGCGCGAGATTACCTTCTCGCCGCTGGCGCGTCTGGGGTTGCTTGTCACCACCACCGCCGCTGTTGGCTGGTTGCTGGTGGCCACGACCGCAACGATTTCCAGCAGCTTTGAATCCGACAGCGCGCAGGCGCGGGCCAATGCGTTGCAGGATGCCTATGAACAACGGCTGGCGGAGTTGTCGGCGGAACGCGATGCTTTTGCGCGCGAGGCGCGGGCCACGCAGGAGCGGTTCAATCTGGCCCTGAAACAGGTGGCGGTGCAGCAAGACGACCTGATCGATTCCATGACCGTGCAGAACGAGCAGAAGATTACCCTGTTCGCGCTGCAACGGAAGCTGAACAGCGCCACGGCCGAACGCAATGCCGCGCAACAGGCGCTGGACGGGTTGCAGGCGGAATTCGCCAAGCTGACCGCCGACAACGGCCCGCGCGATTCCAGCACCAGCGAACTGGCAACCACATTGCAGGCGGTGAACACGGTGCTGGAGCAGGCGGCGAAAACCCGCGATGATTCGATTGCCTATACCGAGGAGTTGCAGGCGCAGATCGATGCGACAGCCGCGAAAATGCGGCTGGATGCGCAGCGGCGCGACCGGATGATCTCGCAGGTGGAATCGGCGGTGCAGATGTCGTTGACGCCGCTTCAGCGGATGTTCAAGGGCGTCGGACTGGATGTGGACAGCATTCTGTCCACCATCAAGCGGAACTATTCCGGCCAGGGCGGGCCCGGCGATACCGAGCTGTTCCCCGCCGACCCCGCCAAAATGGACAAGACCGAGTTGCGCTTGCAGAAGCTGCTGAGGGATCTGGACACGGTTCAGATGATGGATATCGCCGGCAACAAAATCCCGTTCGTCATGCCGGTGCGCGCCGCTGTGCGCGTGTCCAGCACTTTCGGGCCGCGACGTGATCCGATCAACGGCACCAGCCGTATGCACAAGGGATATGACTGGGCCGGACCGCTGGGAACGCCGCTTTATGCCACCGCGGACGGCGTGGTGAAATTCGCCGGTCGCCAGCGCGGCTATGGCTGGGTGGTCATCATCCAGCACGAATTCGGCTACGAGACGTTTTATGCCCACCAGAGCAAACTTCGTGTGGTGAAGGGACAAAGGGTCTCGCGCGGGGACAGAATCGGTGATATGGGAAGTTCTGGCCGCAGCACCGGCTCGCACATCCACTATGAAGTCCGCCGCAACGGCAAAGCGTTAAACCCACTAACCTATATAGAGGCAGGAAGAAATGTTTACTAAAGGTAACAAATCCAGCGAAACCGCAGCCAAGGACGCTGCCAAAACCGCAACTCCGGCGCCGGCACCGGCACCGAAAACCGCCGCCCCCGCACCGGCGGCCAAGCCGAAACCGGCGCCGTCGATCCTGTCGTCCGACCTGGTCGTCAAGGGCAACCTGACCACCACCGGCGACGTGCAGATCGAAGGCACGGTCGAGGGCGACATCCGCGCGCATCTGCTGACCGTTGGCGAAGGCGCCACCGTCAAGGGCGAAGTGGTGGCCGACGATGTCGTGGTCAACGGTCGCGTTGTCGGCCGTCTGCGCGGCCTGAAGGTGCGCCTGACCGCCACCGCACGGGTCGAGGGCGACATCATCCACAAGACCATCGCTATCGAAAGCGGCGCCCATTTCGAGGGTTCCGTGCAGCGCGAGGACGATCCGCTGAGCAAATCGGCGGCGAAACCGGCGGCCAAACCGGCCTCGTGATTTCTGCGCAATACCGGTTGAAAGGCATCGCTTGGGCGGTGCCTTTTTCATGTGCGCAACAGGGCCGGCGCCCTCGTGACTATTTTCCGGTTTCGGCCAACCAGTGATTGCGCCAGGCGCCCTTATTTGCTAGTCTTACCCACAATATCTTGTGTCCAGAGCGGGTGAACGAGCGTGAGCGATAAAGACGAGACAACAGGCGGCGAAGAGCCGCAGAAATACGTCTATGACGGGCCGAGCATTTCGATCGTGGAGGAGATGAAAACCTCCTATCTCGACTATGCCATGAGCGTGATCGTGTCGCGCGCCATTCCCGACCTGCGCGACGGGTTGAAGCCGGTGCACCGGCGCATTCTTTATGCCATGCACGAGACCAACAACACGCATGACAAATCCTATCGCAAATCGGCGCGCCCTGTCGGTGACACCATGGGTAAATACCACCCGCACGGCGACAGTGCGATTTACGATGCGCTGGTGCGTATGGCGCAGGATTTTTCCATGTCGCTGCCGCTGCTGGACGGTCAGGGGAACTTCGGCTCGATGGACGGCGACAAGGCCGCGGCCATGCGTTACACCGAGGTCCGCATGGACAAGCCGGCGGCGTTTCTGCTGGCGGACATCGAGAAAGACACGGTTGATTTTCAGGACAATTACGACGGCAAGGATCAGGAACCCTCGGTTCTGCCGGCGCGTTTTCCGAACATGCTGGTCAACGGCGCGGGCGGGATTGCCGTCGGCATGGCCACCAATATTCCGCCGCACAATCTGGGCGAGGTGATCGACGCGACGCAGGCATTGATCGAACAGCCGGATCTGGATTCGATTGCCCTGATGGAATACATCCCTGCCCCCGATTTCCCGACCGGCGGTATCATTCTGGGCCGTGCCGGAGCGCGCAAGGCCTATACCGAGGGGCGCGGTTCGGTCATCATCCGGGCCAAAACCAAGGTGGAGGAAATCCGCAAGGACCGTTTCGCCATCGTGGTCAACGAAATTCCCTATCAGGTCAACAAGGCGGTTCTGATCGAAAAGATCGCCCATCTGGCGCGTGACAAGAAGGTCGAGGGCATCGCCCATGTGCAGGATGAATCCGACCGTTTCGGCGTGCGCGTGGTGATCGAGCTGAAACGCGACGCAACCCCCGAGGTGGTGTTGAACCAGCTGTTCCGTTTCACGCCGTTGCAGACCAGTTTCGGCTGCAACATGCTGGCGCTGAACGGCGGGCGGCCGGAGCAGCTGGATCTGCGCAAATTCCTGACCGCTTTCATCGATTTCCGCGAGGAAGTGGTGGCGCGGCGCACGGCCTACGAATTGCGCAAGGCGCGCGAGCGCAGCCATGTGTTGTGCGGGCTGGCGGTGGCCGTGTCGAATGTGGACGAGATCGTGGCGACCATCCGGGCCTCGGCCGATCCGGCGGAAGCGCGCGAGAAGCTGATGACGCGGCGCTGGCCGGCGCAGGATATTGCCGAATATATCCAGTTGATCGACGATCCCAGCCACAAGATGAACGACGACGGCACCTATAACCTGTCGGAAACGCAGGCCCGTGCCATTCTGGAACTGCGCCTGCAGCGGCTGACCGCCATGGGTGTCAAAGAGGTGACGGACGAGTTGCAGGTGCTGGCCGGCAAGATCACCGACTATCTGGATATCCTGCGTTCGCGCGAGCGGATCATGGCGATCATTTCCGCCGAGCTGGCCGAGGTGAAGGAACAGTTCGCGGTGCCGCGCCGGTCCGAGATTGTCGATTTTACCGGCGATATGGACGACGAGGACCTGATCGAATCCGAGGATATGGTGGTGACCATAACCAACGCGGGCTATATCAAACGCACGCAGCTGGACGAATTCCGCGCCCAGAAACGCGGCGGCAAGGGCAACAAGGGGATGAACACCAAGGACGAGGATTTCGTCACGCAGCTGTTCGTTGCCAACACCCACACGCCGTTGCTGTTCTTCACCACGGACGGGATTGTCTATAAACTGAAAACCTGGCGTCTGCCGCCGGGCGGGCGCAATGCGCGCGGCAAGGCGATTGTCAATATCCTGCCGATTCCGCAGGGCGTCGGCATTGCTGCCATCATGCCCGTGGACGTGCCCGAGGAAGAATGGGACAATTTGCAGATCGTCTTTGCCACCTCTACCGGCAATGTGCGGCGCAATGCGCTGTCGGATTTCACCAACGTGATGGCCAACGGCAAGATCGCCATGAAGCTGCCCGAGGATGTGAAGCTGATCGCGGCGCATATCTGCCACGAGGACAACGATTTTATGCTGACCACGAAAATGGGCAAGGCGATCCGCTTCCCCGTTACCGATGTGCGGGTGTTCAAGGGGCGCGATTCCACCGGTGTGCGCGGCATCAGACTGGCCGAGGGCGACGAGGTGGTTTCCATGTCGATCCTGCGCCATGTGGACGCAACCCCGGTTGAGCGCAACGCCTATTTCAAGATGCGCCGCGCTGTGACCGGCGAGGAAGGCGCGCCGGTCGAGGAAGGGGACGACACCATTTCCAGCGAACGCTATGCGGAGCTGTCGGCGCTGGAGGAATGGATCCTGACGGTGACCTCGGGCGGGTTCGGCAAGCGGTCCTCGGCGCATGAATACCGTGTCTCGGGGCGTGGCGGTCAGGGCATCGCGGCGGCCAATCTGGGACGGCGGGGCGATACGGTTGTGGCCTCTTTCCCTGTGGACGAGGATGACCAGATCATGCTGGCGACCAGCACCGGCCAGTCGATCCGCTGTCCGGTTTCGGGCATTTCGCGGCAAGGGCGGGCATCGTCCGGCGTGACCGTGTTCAAGGTCGCCGATGCCGAGGAGGTCGTTTCGGTGGCCTGGATTGCCGATCAGGGCGAGGAAGAAGAGGCGGAAACCGCCCCTTGATCGAGCTGCGGGCTTGATCTGGAACATTGAAACGCCGGCGCCTATCCGTTAACATGTGCCGGTGTTGGTTTTTTTGGAGGATATTCACGTGAAAACACTACTTCTTGCCGGTGTTGCGGCGCTGGGGCTGGCAACCGGCGCGTCGGCGCAGGGGCTTTCTTTTTCGGGCGGGGAATTTTCCGCATTTGGCAACAGCTTTACCGGAACCCCCGGGAACTTGCAGGTTTATTCGGCGGCGGGCGCGATGGCGTTCGATTTGACCGGAACCCCGTGGGAGGTGCAGGCCGATGTTTTGCGTTCGACCAATCCGGTCACCAGCAGCATAACGCAGGGGCGTATCACAGCCGGATACCAGACCGGTGGAAACGCGAAATTCGGGATCTATGGCGGCGGTATCAGCGTACCGGCATCGCCGACGCTTACCACCTATGGCGCGGTTGCGATGATCGGCACCGGTGGTGACAACTATCTCGATCTTGATTTCGGACGGCTTGGTATTGGCGGTGGCCCTGACCTGTCATACGGTGGCGTGCGCTATTCAATGGGTGGTTTCTTTGCGCAAGCGTTGTTTCTGAGCTCGCCGGTGCCGATCAGTTTCTATAATGCCAGCATCGGATATGAATACACATTCGCCAACAACATCAGCCTGTCGGCGATGGTCGGCTCTACGACGGCCAGCGTGCTTCCGTCCAGCATCACGACGGGCAAGGTGGTGATCTCGATCCCGTTTGGCGGGGCCAACAGCGGCGGCAGCGATGCCCGTCTGTTCTGGAACGCCAACATTTTCGACGTCTTTCCGGTTTTGTAAAAATACGGTCATTTCCAAGAGTAAAGGCACCCCGACGGGTGCCTTTTTTTGCGCCGGATTTACCGGTGTTTTCGCCCCGTCGCGGCGGACGGCACATTGGTTCCGGTTCGTAGATGTGGAATACTACATAAATATGTGTAGTATTACCAAAAAAACGTGGCATATTCGGTATTTACGCCAGTTCACAAAAAGTTATTCTTCTTTTCGGTTACGCAGCGGCGTATTGTTTGATTTT
>CAZDLV010000040.1:0-13760 GCA_964506345.1 uncultured Rhodobacterales bacterium
TCATGCAACGGACGGCTGTCGCCATACAGAACGATGTCGGTGGTTTCGTTTTGCGCGATGTAGCGGTCCAGATATGATTCCCAGCCCGCGACATCGCCGGAATAGGCGGTATAGGGCAGCTTGCGCGACCAGAACACCCGATCGCCAAAGGTGAACCCGATCCGGTCTACCCCCGCGCCGGCAGCCGCTATTTTTCGGGCGAGCATACGGAAAAACGGGCCGTGCGGACCTTGAAGAAACAGGAATTTACGCATTGTCGGCAATGGGCTATATCCGCGAAATAATGACAACCAATGCGCCTTGATACGGGATACACCGGATTCGGGCAATGCGGTAGCGCCCCCTTGCCCCTGACGGCGCGGCGCGGTATCCCGACAACAACAACACAAAGGATAAAACCATGTTTACCGGCATTGTCAGCGACATCGGCAAAGTGGAAAAGACCGAATTCAGGGGCGACCTGCGCGCCCGTATCGGGTGCGGGTACGATATGGCAGGGGTTGACCTGGGGGCCTCGATCGCCTGCGACGGGGTTTGCCTGACGGTGATCGACAAGGGCGACACCTGGTTCGACGTGGATATTTCCGCCGAAACGATATCGAAAACCAATCTGGACGGCTGGCAGACCGGCAAACGGATCAATCTGGAACGCGCCTTGCGCCTTGGCGACGAACTGGGCGGGCATATCGTGTCGGGCCATGTGGACGGGCTGGCCGAAATCATCGCGATGGAAAACGAGGGCGACAGCACCCGTGTCACCCTGCGCGCACCGGAAACACTGGCGAAATTCATTGCGCCCAAAGGCTCGGTCGCGCTGAACGGCACCTCGCTGACCGTGAATGCGGTGGATGGTTGCGACTTTGGTATCAACTTTATCCCGCACACGAAATCCTGCACCACATGGGGCAATGCGTGCGTTGGCGACAAGGTAAATCTGGAAATTGACACGCTGGCGCGCTATGTCGCGCGCCTGAACGAAATGCAGGGATAACCTATGGATTATTCAGACAAAATATCGTCCATCGAGGACATCATCGAGGACGCGCGCAACGGTCGCATGTTTATCCTGGTCGACCACGAGGATCGCGAAAACGAAGGCGATCTGGTGATCCCCGCGCAAATGGCCACGCCGGATGCGATCAATTTCATGGCCACAAACGGGCGCGGGTTGATCTGTCTGACCATGACCGGCGATCAGGTGGAAAAGCTGGGTGTGCCGATGATGACCACCACCAATGCCTCGCGCCACGAAACGCCGTTCACGGTATCCATCGAGGCGCGCGAAGGCGTGACCACCGGCATTTCCGCCCACGACCGCGCCCGCACCGTCGCCGTCGCCATCAACCCGCAGGTCCGCCCGCAGGATATCGCCACGCCCGGACATGTCTTTCCGCTGCGCGCACGACAAGGCGGCGTGCTGGTGCGCGCCGGCCATACCGAAGCCGCAACCGACATTTCCCGCCTTGCCGGCCTGAACCCCTCGGGCGTGATTTGCGAGATCATGAACGACGACGGCACCATGGCCCGCCTGCCGGACCTGATCGGTTTTGCCGAAAAACACGGGCTGAAGATCGGCACGATTTCCGACCTGATCGCCTATCGCCGCCGCCACGACAATCTGGTGCGCGAAACCGAAGTGCGCACGGTGACCTCGGAAATCGGCGGCGAGTGGACGTTGCGCGTTTTTACCGACGAAACCCACGGCGCGGAACACATTGCGCTGACCAAAGGCGACGTTTCGACGGGCCGGCCGGTTCCGGTGCGAATGCATTGCCTGAACCCGCTCGAAGATCTGCTGGCCCTTGCACCTGGCCGCGCGCGCCAGATCCCCGACGCCATGCGGATCATCGCAAACGAAGGGCGCGGGGCTGTTGTGCTGCTGCGGGATACCGAAATGAAAATAGACCACGCCGACGGCTCGCACACGTTGCGGCAATATGGTCTGGGGGCGCAAATCCTTGGCGCGCTGGGTATTTCCGAAATGGAGCTGCTGACCAACTCGCCAACCCCGAAACTGGTGGGACTTGAGGGCTACGGCCTGTCAATCACCGGCACGCGCCCGCTTGGAAAGGATAGTTGAATGGCCGAATCCGAAACACATCACACCCTGCCAACCCCGACGTTCGAGGCAACCACCCGCCTGTTGATCGTGGTTGCCCCCTATTACAAGGACATCGCCGACGAACTGGTCGCCGGCGCCAAGGCGGAAATCGAGGCGGCCAATGCCTCGCATCACGTCATCCGGGTGCCGGGCGCGCTGGAGGTCCCAACGGCAATCAAGCTGGCCAGCGCCAAGCGGGTTTATGACGGGTACGTGGCGCTTGGCTGTGTTATTCGCGGCGAAACAACGCATTACGACACGGTTTGCAACGATTCCTCGCGCGCGCTTATGTTGATGGGGCTGGACGGGATGTGCATCGGCAACGGCATTCTGACCGTCGAGAACCGCGCACAAGCCGAAGTGCGCGCCGACCATCTGGGCCAGAACAAGGGTGGCGGCGCAGCGGCGGCGGCCATGCACCTGATCGCCCTGAAACGCAGCTTTACAAAATCCTGCCCGCGCCGTATTGGACGCCCTTCCGACACGATCCTGATCGCCGGAAAACCCGATAAAACGCAAGGGATTGCCTGATGCCGAAAGCCGCCAAACCCGACAGGGAAACGAAACGCCAGATGAAATCGGCGGCCCGCCTGTTTGCCACGCAAGCACTGTTCCAGATGGAGGCCTCGGGTAGCCCGCTGGAGGACGTGCAGGCGGAATTCGAAACCCACCGGCTGGGCGCGGAAATCGACGGCAACACCTATGCCGAGGGGAACCTGAACCTGTTTCGGGCGCTGCTGCTGGAGGCCGTGAACAATCAGGCCAAAATCGACCAGATGACCGACCGCGCACTGGTGGCAAAATGGCCCATCGACCGGATAGACCCGACCATTCGCGCCCTGTTCCGCGCCGCCGGCGCCGAACTGGTAACGCAGGAAACGCCACCACGCGTGGTGATTTCGGAATTCGTCGATGTTGCCAAGGCGTTTTTTCCTGACGGTCGCGAAGCAAAATTCGTCAACGCGGTGCTGGACCATATGGCCCGCGAAATCAAACCCGGAGCCTTTGCCTGACAAGGGGAAAATATGTTTGCCAAAGACGCCCTGAATTTCGAGCCGATCCCCCTGCCCCATCGGGCCGACATGACCGACGACGAACGTCTGGCGGCGGCGAACGCCTATTTGTCCCACATGCGGAAACGCCACTCGGTCCGCGATTTTACGGATCAGCCCGTGGATGAATCTGTCATTCGCGCCTGCATCGCCACCGCCGGCACCGCACCCAGCGGCGCCAACCATCAGCCGTGGCATTTCGTGGCCGTGCGCGACCCGTCGGCCAAAGCCGAAATTCGCAAGGCTGCGGAAATCGAGGAAGAAAAATTCTATGCCGGCGGTGGTGGCGACGAATGGATCAAGGCGCTGGAGCCGCTCGGCACCGGTGTCGAAAAACCGCATCTGACCATCGCCCCGTGGCTGGTCGTTATCTTTGCACAGCGATATGGCGAATTCGACGACGGCACGCGCTACAAGAATTACTACGTCCCCGAAAGCGTCGGAATCGCCACGGGGTTTCTGATATCCGCCCTGCACAATGCCGGTCTTGTCTGTCTGACACACACGCCGAATCCGATGAAATTCCTGAATACCCTTCTGGGCCGGCCCGCATCCGAAAAGCCGGTGATGATTTTGGCCGTGGGCCATCCGTCGGACGATGCAACCATCCCGTCCGTCGCCAAAATCAAAAAACCGCTGGACGAGATATTAACCGTCAAATAACGACGACATGTCCGTATCGAGGCGCGCTGAAATTTGTCGCGCGGCAACAGCAACCCCGCCTGACCAGTCGGCGGAATTGGCGGCAAACAGCGTTGCCTGCGATTTCAGGATCAACCCGTCCGGCAGAATTTTCAGATGGTTGGCTTTCAGCGTTTCACCCGATGACGTAATGTCGGCGATTGCCTCGGCCGTCAGATGTTTCACCGTGCCTTCTGTCGCCCCCTGACTGTCCACCAACTGGTAATCGGCCACCCCTTGTGCGCGCAAAAACTCGCGTGTCAGGTTGTGGTATTTGGTGGCAATTCGCAACCGAAAGCCGTGCCGGGCGCGAAACGCTGCTGCCACGGCATCCAGATCATCGACGCTCTCCACATCACCCCAGATCGCCGGAACCGCCAGAACCAGATCGGCGAAACCGAAACCCATCGGCGTAATTTCCGTAATTTTTGTTTGCCACACGGGGATTTTCTCGTGCACCAGATCCTGTCCGGTTACCCCCAGATGAATGCGCCCCGCCGCCAGTTCACGCGGAATTTCGCCCGCCGACAGCAACACCAGTTCGACGTTTTCAACGCCTGACACCCGCCCCGCGTATTCCCGCCCCGAGCCGGTCCGTTCGACCGTGATCCCGCGTTCGGCAAACCAGTCAATCGTTTGTTCCTGCAAGCGCCCCTTGGAGGGAAGGCCCAGTTTCAGCGCACTCATAAAGCACCCCCCTTCAGCGAGACAAGCCCCTCGGGGCGCACAATTGCTCCGACGGCCGGCACCCCGCGTCCGTTCCCCAGAACGCGGGTCAGCGCATCGTATCGCCCGCCCTGTGCGATTTGCGGCAAATCCGGGCGATCCGGCACGCTGAATCCGAAAACAAATCCATCATAGTATTCCATCGTTGTGCGACCGAAATTCGTCGCAAACGGCAATGTATGGATGTCGATACCGGCCTGTTCCATCGCGCGCGAACGCGCATCGAGGCGTGCGGCGGCAGCCGATAGTTGCGGCGCAATTCCACGCAGGTTTTCCGCAGCATCCCCCATGCTGCACGACAGTTCAAGCACCGCCGTTATCATCATACAGTCGCTTTCGCTGATCGGTGCGGCGCTTTGCTCGGCCAGCAATACGGCGGCGCGCGCCTCGATTTCCGCAAGATCGCGCAAACCGATATTTTTTGCTGAACCTTCCAGATATTGCGACAGGGTTCCCGCCTCGAATGCCGCCAGAAATTTCGCGCGCCCGTCGCTTGGCACGGCCGGATTCGAATACCGTTTCAGCAGTCTGGCAAAGCGCACGGGACGCCACACATGGCGGCGCAACGCGGCCTTGCGCCGCTCGTTCGTATCAAGCGCGTCGATAGCCGCAAAAATCAGGCTGATGTCGCCGGTAAGCGGGCGCACCGGAAAATCGCGCAGTGCCGTCGCAATCAAGGCAAATACCTCGGCGTCGGCCTGCGCGGAATCGCCGCCGAACACTTCGTATCCGACCTGCGGATATTCCGGTTTCCGGTCGGATCCCGGTTGCTGTTTGCGCCAGACCGGACCGGCATAGGTATAGCGCGCGGGCGCGCGACCGGCGCGCATATGCATCTGCACGACCGGAACGGTAAAATCCGGCCGCAACATCATTTCGCCCTGCACCGGATCGCTGGTGACATAGGCGCGTGCGCGGATATCCTCGCCGTAAAGGTCCAGCAGGGTTTCGGCAGGTTGCAAGCACTCGGCATCGACCTCGTCGGCACCGGCAGCGCGAAATGCGGCCAGCAGGCGCGTGGTTTCCGCCTGCAAGGCCGCGCTCATGCCTGCCCCCGCGCGATCATTTCACGGACTTTGGCAACCAGTCCCGCGCGAGGCACCTCGACCTGTGCCGGCTGGCTTTTCCATTCCTCGTTCGTGGTGATATTCGCGGCCAACGCCTTGCCCAGCGCCAGATCCTTGATCTGCACGACGCCTTTGGCATGTTCGTCGCCGCCCTCGATAACCGCCACCGGACTGTTGCGGGCGTCCGCGTATTTCAACTGGTTGCCGAAGTTTTTCGGGTTGCCCAGATACACCTCGGCGCGAATACCGGCGGCGCGCAATTCCGCCACCATGGTCTGATAGTCGGCCATGCGGTCACGATCCATCACCGTAACAATTACCGGCCCGCGCGCGGAACTTTCCAGCCGGCCCTTTTCGCGCAGCGCCGCCAGCAAACGGTCCACACCGATCGAAACACCTGTCGCCGGAACCGCCTGACCGGTGAAGCGTTTAACCAGATCGTCATACCGCCCGCCACCGGCCACAGACCCGAACTGGCGTTTGCGGCCTTTTTCATCGAAAATTTCAAACGTCAGTTCCGCCTCGTAAACCGGTCCGGTATAATACCCCAAGCCGCGAACCACCGACGGATCAATCAGGATTCTGTCGCCGCCATAGCCTTGTGCATCGGTCAGTTCGGCGATGGTTTCCAATTCCTGCACACCGGTTAGCCCGATGTCGGAGCCGCCAACCAGTTCACGCAGGCGCGCACAGGTATCCCCCCCCGAGGCACGGCGTGCATCCATGAAGCCCATGACGATATCCGCCTGTTCGCCGGACAGCTTGGCGCCATCGGTAAAATCACCGCTGGCGTCCTTGCGTCCCGCCCCCAGCAGGGCGCGCACACCGTCAGGCCCAAGGCGATCCAGCTTGTCTATAGCGCGCAAAACGATACCGCGTTCGACAGAAAACATGGACAAATCGGACATATCCAGAATTCCGGCCACTTCCAGCACGCCATTCAGGACCTTCCGGTTATTGACCCGCACGATATAGTCGCCCCGCGGAATTCCAACGGTTTCCAGCGTGTCCGACAGCATCCCGCAAATCTCGGCGTCGGCGGCAACCGTCGGCGTTCCGACGGTATCGGCATCACATTGATAGAACTGGCGATACCGGCCGGGACCGGGTTTTTCATTGCGCCACACCGGCCCGACCGCATAGCGGCGGTACGGCGTCGGCAGGTCATTGCGGAACTGCGCGTAAACACGGGCCAGCGGTGCGGTCAGATCGTAGCGCAGCGCCATCCAGGTGTCGTCCTCGTCCTGCCATGCAAAAACCCCCTCGTTCGGGCGGTCCACGTCGGGCAGGAATTTTCCCAGCGCCTCGACCGTCTCTATTGCCGGTGTTTCCAGCGGATCAAAGCCGTGCATCCGGTAAACACCGGTGATTTTTTCAAGCATCTCGCCCCGCGCCACAACATCGGCACCGAAATAGTCCCGAAACCCGCGAGGGGGGATCGCCTTGGGCCGCGAGACCTTCTTTTTCTTTACTTTGGCCATGGGTTTGCCTCATAAAACATGTTTGCCGTCGTCCTATCGCACGGGGGGCCGTATCGCAAGCTTGGCTAAAGGGATAGCGCTGCCAGAATTTTCGGCACGAAAATCACCGCTGCCGTTACCGCAGCAAACGCCGCCGACACCAGCACAGCGCCCGCCGCGATATCCTTTGCGTGCTGCACAGCACTGGAATGTTCGGGCGATACCAGATCACACAAATACTCGAACGCGGTGTTGACCGATTCGAGCGTCCAGACCAGCGCGATGGCCAGCGTAATCCACAACCACTCCGATGCCGACAGCGCAAAATACAGGCCCGCCGCGATAACCGCCACGCTCGCCAGCAGATGGATTTTTGCGTTGGGTTGTGTGTGCAGGACATGGCGCAGCCCGGCAAACGCATAAGCAAACGATTTCAGACGTTTTTTGAAATATCCCCCCGGCATATCACCCCCCGCCTGCAAGCGCCGTGAAACCGCCTTTGTGGTAAATAAGCGGCGGCAGATCACCCAGTTCCAGACGCAGCACCTCGCCGACCACAATCAAATGGTCGCCGCCGTCGTGACCTGCGGAATGGCAACACTCGAACCGCGCGGCGCAGCCGGAAAACAACGGCGTATCGCCCACACCTTGCGTATATTCCAACCCCTCGAACGGTTCGATACCCGAGCGCGCAAACACCTCGGCCAGTGCGCGCTGGGTTTCGGACAGAACGTGGACAGCAAAATGGTTCGCCCGCTCGAACGCCGGAAACCGCGCGGACTTCCGCGCCGGTGACCATAACACCAGCGGCGGATCCAGCGAAACCGAGGCAAAGCTGTTGACAGTCATGCCCAGCGGCCCTTGCGCGGTCATCGTCGTCACAACCGTGACACCGGTCGCGAAACTTCCCATCGCGTCGCGCAAGCTTCTTTCTGTAAATTCGGCCACGATTTGCTCCTGTCGAGGTGATCCCTTCGTTTTACGTCCCTTGCACTGTCGTGTCGATGCTTTACCGCCATCTTGCACCCGAACCGTATTCGGCATATTCGTGCGATATGCGACCAATCCTGTATTCTTTTCGACGCTGCCCCTATGCCATGCGCGCCCGGCTGGCCTTGGCCGCAAGTGGCCAGCAGGTCGAATTGCGCGAGGTGTTGTTACGCCACAAGCCGGTCGAACTGCTGGACGCGTCGCCCAAAGGCACCGTCCCGGTTCTGGTCAACGGCGACACCGTTATAGACGAAAGTCTGGATATTATGTATTGGGCGCTGGAACGCAACGATCCGCGCGGCTGGCTGAAACAGGTTGATACCGCGTTAATCGATGCCTGCGACGGCCCCTTCAAATCCGCGCTCGACCGCTACAAATACAGCAGCCGGTTCCCTGACACCGACGGGCTGGCAGCGCGCGATGCCGCCTTCGCGTTCATCGCGAAACTGGAGGAAATTCTTGCCGGCCAACCCCACCTGTCGGGCGAAAAACCCGCATTGACGGACCGCGCAATCGTTACATTCGTGCGCCAGTACGCCAATGTGGATATTGACTGGTTTAATATTAAACCTGTTCCCAATGTCATAAAATGGCTGGCCGATTTCACCCACGGTGGCGAATTCGCGGCGATAATGCAGAAATACCCCAAATGGCAGGCCGGCGATCCGGTCACCCTGTTTCCGGAGGCACCATGACCCAGACCGACCGTATCACCAGGCTTGAGGAAACCCTCGCCTACCAGACCCGCATCATAGACGACCTTAACGACATCGTAACCACGCAACAGGACGCAATCGACCGCCTTACCCGTCAGGTCGCCATGCTAATGCAACGCGCCGCCGAACAAGAGGCCGAAAACAGCCCGGGCGTCCCGCTCGCGGATCAACAGCCGCCCCATTGGTAGGGTCAACGACGGGTGATCCGCGCGCGGGATTACCAGCTAAAGGTTTTGCGCCGCAGACGGTGTCACCATTGCCTCGATCGTGTCCAGCAGGGTTACCGTGCCAAGCACGTCGCCACCGTCCTTCGCAACCACGCGCGCCTTGCTGACACCTGCGCTGGTCAACGCCTTGGCGACATCCTCCAGCAGGCAACCGGCCGGAACCGTTATGTCACCATCCTGACCGGGCCGCATGATGGTATCCACCCGCACCACGCGACCACGGTTCACCTCTTTCACGAAATCGGTGATATAGTCGTCGGCAGGTTTCAGCACGATTTCCTGACCCGTCCCCTGCTGCACCACAGCCCCGTCACGCAAGATCGCGATCCGGTCACCCAGTCGCAACGCCTCGTCCAGATCGTGGGTGATGAAAACGATCGTCTTGTGCAGCTCCTGCTGGATATCCAGCAGAACCGACTGCATATCCATGCGAATCAGCGGATCGAGTGCCGAGAATGCCTCGTCCATCAGCAGGATGTCGGCATCGTTCGTCAACGCCCGCGCAAGCCCGACACGTTGCTGCATTCCGCCCGACAACTGGTTCGGGAAATGGTTTTCATACCCTTCCAGACCGACACGGACAATCCAGCGTTCGGCGCGCGCCACCGCGTCCTTGCGGGCAATGCCCTGAATTTCCAAACCGTAGAGCGTGTTGTTCAGCACCGTACGATGCGGCAACAACGCGAATTTTTGAAACACCATCGCGGTTTTGTGGCGCCGGAATGCTTGCAGTTCCGCATCGTTCATCGCGCAAATATCGCGGTCTTCGTAGATCACCTCGCCGGCGGTGGGTTCGATCAGGCGGTTGATATGGCGGATCAGCGTCGATTTCCCGGAACCTGACAACCCCATAACCACCTGAATCTGCCCGGCCGGAACGGAAATGTTGATATTGTTCAGCCCCAGGACGTGATTGTATTTTTCGTTCAGTTCCGCCTTGGACAAGCCTTCGCGCACCTTTTCAACGTATTTTGCGCCGTTGGGGCCGAAAATCTTGTACAGGTTTCGTATTTCAATGCCCTGACTAGCCATGGATCACCTCGGTATGTTTTTGCAACCGCTTGCCATAGGCCTGCGAGGCACGGTCAAAAATAATCGCGATCGCCACAATGGCCAATCCGTTCATGATTCCAAGCGTGAAATACTGGTTGTTAATCGCCTGTAACACCGGCTGCCCAAGCCCGCGCACCCCGATCATCGAGGCAACGACAACCATCGCCAACGACATCATGATTGTCTGGTTGATACCGGCCATGATCGTCGGCAACGCCAGCGGCATTTGCACGTTCTTCAGCTTTTGCCAGCCGGACGACCCGAATGCGTCTGCCGCCTCCAACACGTCGACGTCAACCAGCCGGATACCCAGATTGGTCAGCCGGATCATCGGCGGAATCGCATAAATCACCACGGCGATCACACCCGGCACCTTGCCAAGGCCGAAAATCATCACAACCGGAATCAGATAAACGAAGCTGGGCATCGTCTGCATCATATCGAGTATGGGCGTAACAATTGCCTGCATCCGGTCCGATTTGGCCATCAGGATCCCGATCGGCAACCCCGCCACCACGGCCGTCAGCGTGCAGACCGTAACCATGGCGATCGTTCGCATGGTGTCTTCCCACATGCCGAAATAGCCGATCAACAACATCGCCACCAATGTTCCAACCGTGATTTTGGGGCTGCGACTGATCAAATAGACCACCAGAACAATACCCAGCAACACAACCGGCCAGGGCGACGTGATCAGCAGTTTTTCCAGCCAGATCAGGAAAACCTTCAGCGGCGCAAACAGGTTTTCGAGGGTCTCGCCATAAGCCCCCGTAAAATCCTTGAACCAGCCGTCAATCGCCTTTTTCAACAGCCGCAAATCCGAGCGTCCCATCGCCGGAAAATCAATCCAGTCCATCCCCGTTCCCTCTTGTAGTATCAACGAAAAAGGCCCGCCAGTTCATAGCGGGCCTTTGGTTTAGCGCCGGTTTACAGCGCCGCTTTTACTTTGGTCGCGACATCGGGCGAAACCCATGCGCCCCAGACCTCGGGGAAGGTCTGCAAGAAGTAGTAAGCGCCATCCTCGTTCGATGCCTGGTTATCCGACATCCATGCAAGGACCTTGCCTGCGGTTGTATTGTCCCATGTCCGGCCTTTGATATAGCCCATGGCGACGGCCGCATTTTTGGCAAATGTCGGGGTCACAACGGTAAACACCTCGGATTTGGTCCAGCCGGTGCGCTGCGGGTTTTCACAACCGTCAACGGTGATACAGGTCTGCCACAGTTCGGCATTGTGCGGCACTTCGCGGTCCAGCAAAGTCATCGGATACTTGCCGAGAATTGCGGTCGGCGCCCAGTAATACCCGAACCAGCCTTCCTTGCGGGCAAAGGCCTTGGCAATCGACCCGTCAAGTCCGGCGGCCGAACCCGGATCGATCAGCTCGAATCCCTTGGCGGCCATGTCGTTGGCCGCAAACAGGTTCCGGTTCACCGTCTGGCACCCCCATCCCGACGGACAGCCGAAGAACCCGCCCTTGGTTGTATCCTCGGCCCCGGGGAACAGGTCGGGGCGCGCCAGTGCGTCGTTAACGGTTTTGATGTTGTATTTGTCGGCCAGCCATGTCGGCACCCACCAACCCTCGACGCCACCTTCGTTCAGCACTTCGCCGCCGATGATCAGTTTTCCGTCGGCTACGGCTTTGTCCAGCGCCACCTTGACGGCGTTGATCCACAATTCCGGCGCTACATCCGGTTCACCTTTTTCAGACATCGACGTGAACGTCGGCATGGTGTCACCGGAAACGATTTCAACGTCGCAACCATAGCCATCCGAAAGAATGATCTTGTCGATATAGGCCATAACACCGGCCGAGGCCCAGTTCATTTCGGCAATCGATACCGTGCCACATTCCTGCGCCACCGCGCCCGTGCCGGACGCGCCTAACGATATCGCCGTAAAAGTTGCGGCCAATAGCAGTTTCTTCATTTGTGAGTCTCCCGTGTTGATTCATTTATTGATTGGAAAAAAGGCGCGGACATTCCTGCGCCTGACGCTAAATTTTCTAGCGTGGCCGAACGTATTTCGCCCGGAGTTTCGGCTCGTCAGGACGAATGCCCGTCAGCCGAAGATATGTGGGTTTCCACCATCTCATGTTTGTAACTTAACATAGAGAGCGTCCAGTAACAGACAAAAACGACAGTTTTTGTCGAAAACCGCTGTTGCGCCCCTGAACACGCCTGTGCCGGCACAAGAACCTGTGCCGGGATCAGCCGGTGCTCCACGCGCGCGGCTGTTTCATACCAGCCATTTTTACGGCCTGTTTGACATAGCCATAGGGAAACATCGTGAACAAAAGCCGTCGCGCCGGATTTTTTTCGATACCCTGAAGCCGCGCCAGATGTTTGATGACATGGCGCGCATCCACCATAATGCCGTGATCATCGTTATAGGCGCGCATAAACTCCAGAATTTCCCAGTGGGCGGGCGTCATTTCGATGTTTTCTTTCGCCGCTATATATTCGGCGAACTCTGTGGTCCAGTCGCGCGGATTAACCAGATATCCGGCCTCGTCCACTTTTACCACGCTTCCCGGAAGGACGACTTCCGAGATTTCATCGGCTCTGGTGCGCATATCATTCCTCCATAATATACTTAAGTATACAATGGGGAAAGCCTTTGTCACTGCGGCGGTTTGGCAAATTATCGTGACAACCCGGACAGGGATCGCCAAAAAACAACGGCGCCGGATACCTCCGGCTCCCGCCCCCACAGGTATAGATCAGACCTAGAAGATCATCGGCCACGCCGGAATGTCGATCCCCAGATGGCGCATCGTGATTTCCAGAAGCAGCCCGACAAACAGACCGAACAGATACAGCAGCGACAGTTTGAAGAACCGTTTTTCAGCGCCATAGCTGTCGGCTTGTGCGGCCGGTTCCGGTCGGCGCCACAACGCGATAGCGCCTTTGACAAAGGCGGTGTTCAACATCAGCGCGATAACCAGATACACCGGTCCGCCGATGGTGCTGAAGGCCAGCGCCAACGAAACAGGGGCCAGCAATACGGCATAGACAAGGATCTGGCGCCGCGTGGCTTCGCGACCGTGCGTAACCGTCAACATCGGAACGTTGGCGCGGGAATAATCGTCCTTCATGAACAACGCCAGCGACCAGAAGTGCGGCGGGGTCCACATAAACACCAGCCCGAACATCAACACGGCCTCGACGCTGATGCTGCCCGTGGCAGCCACCCAGCCGATCATCGGCGGGAAAGCCCCCGAGGCACCGCCGATCACAATATTCCACGGCGTGGAGCGTTTCAGCCACATGGTATAGATCACGACATAAAAGAATATGGTAAAGGCCAGCAGGGCCGCTGCGGCAAAATTGGCAACAACGCCCAGCAACAGCACCGCCAATGCCGACAGAACCAACCCGACATGGCGCGCATCCTCGGCCGAAACCCGGCCGGAGGGAACCGGACGGTTGGCGGTGCGGCGCATCTTGATGTCGATATCCGCATCCCACCACATGTTCAGCGCGCCCGAGGCACCGCCACCAAGGGCAATCAGCAAGATCGCGGCAAACGCATTCAACGGGTCAAGATTCCCCGGAGCAGCAATCATGCCGGTCGCCGCCGTAAAGACGACCAGAGACATAACCCGTGGTTTCAGCAAAGCAAAATAATCGCCAAACCAGAAGGTGCGAACGCCGGTAGTTGCTGAAGTATCGGTCATCATAAGCCTTT
>CAZDLV010000041.1:0-2922 GCA_964506345.1 uncultured Rhodobacterales bacterium
CACACAAACCGGGAGTCCGCCGACAAATGCCAGCGGGCCGGTTGTGTGACGCTGCGCTACCGGTATGTCCAGCCGGTTTGCGCACACACGTTGATGTTGGAATTTTTCACCACATCGCCATCGGCAAACACCGCTTTGAAATCATAGCGGCAGGCACCGGTGCCGTCATCGAAGTTGATGGTAATATAACGGCCGGACCGCAGCACGGACGATCCCAGCTGGTCCGGACCCCATGAATTTTGTCCGGTGTTCGATGCGTAAAACTCTCTCATTGTTACGCCGGTATTGTTGGTGATATCCATCACGCGGTTATAACTGGCAACGCTGGACACGGTGTCCGTACATGCAGCAAGCGTGACGGCCGCCAAAACGGCAAAGGCGATAGCTTTCATAATATTCTCCCGGTTATTTATTTTTGTCCGGCGGATAAATGCCCGCCGGACGCGTTTTTATTGACGTATAAAAAATCACATCACATAACTGTTAACACAGGATCATCGTTTTCGGGGTGGTTTTTCACGCATCGGGCAAAGTTGCGCCCGCGCCGCAAAGGATGGACGATGACCGACAGACCTTCACTGACGCTGGGCATAGAAGAGGAATACCTGCTGGTTGACCGCGAAACCCGCGATCTTGTGCGCTCGCCCGATCCGCAATTTCTGGCGGCCTGCACCGGAATTCTGGGTGATCAGGTGACTGGCGAGTATCTGCAATGCCAACTCGAAGTCGGAACCAGACCGCACCGGCGGGTGTCGGACGCCCGCGATGATCTGGCGCAACTGCGCAAGGGGGTGGCCCGTGCCGCCGGTGCGTTCGGCTATGCCCCCGTCGCGGCCTCCACCCATCCGTTTGCGCGCTGGCGCGACCAGACCCACACCCGCAAGGACCGCTATGACGAGCTGCGCGACGATCTGGGGCAGGCGGTGCGGCGGCTGCTGATTTGTGGCATGCACATCCACATCGGGATCGAGGACGAGGACCTGCGCATCGACCTGATGAACCAGGTCACCTATTTCCTGCCGCATATTCTGGCACTGTCCACTTCCTCGCCGTTCTGGGAAGGCGAGGATACGGGACTGGCCAGCTATCGCCTGACGGTGTTCGATGCCTTGCCGCGCACGGGCTTGCCGGACCAGCTCGGTTCGTTTGGTGAATACCAGCGGCTGGTACGCCAGATGGTGCGCGCCGGCTGTATCGAGGATTCCAGCAAGATCTGGTGGGATATCCGCCCCTCGTCGAAATTCCCGACGGTGGAACAACGCGTGACCGATGTCTGTTCGCTGGTCGATGATGCCGCCGCGATTGCCGCCGTTTACCAGTCGCTGATGGCCTATCTTTTTCGTCTGCGCACCCAGAACCAGCGCTGGCGCATGTATCCCAACACCCTGATCGCCGAGAACCGCTGGCAGGCGCAGCGCCACGGGGCGCGCGGCAAGCTGATCGACCAGGGGCACGGGCGCATGGCGAATATGGCCGACCTGATGGAGGAGCTGATCGAAATCCTGTCCCCCGATGCCGAGGCGCTGGGCTGCAAGCGGGAACTGTTGCGGGTCCGGCGCATCGCGCGCGAGGGCAGCTCCGCCGACCGCCAGCGCGCCACCTATCGCGCGGCCCTGTCAGGGGGGGCAGACCGGCACGAGGCCTGCGTAGCCGTCGTGGATGGTCTGATATCGGAGTTTACCGCATAAAAAACCCCGCCAGAGCGGGGTTTGATCTTAAAACGGGATTTCGTCGTCGAGGTTGCCAGCGCCACCGCCGCCGCCACCTTGCGAGCCGCCACCATAGCCGCCGCCCTGATCGCCGCCGCCGTAGCCACCGCCCGTGCCGCCACCGTAATCACCGCCGCCACCCTGACCGCCGTCGCCACGCCCGCCGAGCATCACCAGTTTGCCATCAAAGCCCTGCAACACGACCTCGGTCGAATAGCGGTCATTGCCGGACTGGTCCTGCCACTTGCGGGTCTGCAATTTGCCTTCGATATAAACGGTCGAGCCTTTGCGCAGGTATTGCTCGGCCACACGCACCAGCCCTTCCTGAAAGATCGCGACCGAGTGCCACTCGGTCTTTTCGCGCCGTTCGCCGGAGGATTTGTCGCGCCATGTTTCCGAGGTGGCAATGCGCAGGTTGCATACCTTGCCGCCATTCTGGAACGTGCGCACCTCGGGGTCGCGCCCCAGATTGCCGATGATGATGACCTTGTTGACGCTGCCTGCCATTTTATTCTCCGTTACGCGATTCTGTCCGGGCGAGATTAACCAACTATCGCGCTATAGACCACAGATATGGCTAATAATCCGTAAACTTGTTACAAGAACGCAAAACGACGGGGCAGCGCATGAAATTCACGACAGGTATACTGGCGAGCTTGCTGGCGTTTCCGGCCTTTGCGCAGGAGGTCAACGTCAACGGCCTGCAATTCCAGGGCGTGAACACGTTCATCCAGAACTATCAGAACCGTCCGATCCCCGAGGGCAGCATGGCGGCGGCGCTGAATGCTCTGCGCCACCGGATCCTGGCCAACCCGTTTCCGATTCCTGCCGCAGTGACCAAGGGCAGCTATTTCGACATGGCGTTGCAAATGGCGGCGAAATACGGGATCCCCGAACAGGTGTTTTTCAATCTGGTAACGGCGGAATCGAACTGGGATGCGATGATCGTTTCGCGTCGCGGTGCGATCGGTCTGGCACAACTGATGCCGGCAACGGCAAAGGAACTGGGCGTGGACCCGTGGGACGCTTACGAAAACCTCGACGGTGGCGCGCGCTATTTGCGCCGGCAATATGACCGTTTCGGCACTTGGGAGCTGGCGCTCGCGGCCTATAATGCCGGACCGGGGGCGGTCTTGAAATACGGCGGTATTCCACCGTTTCCGGAAACCGAGGAATATGTGACGAAAATTCTCGGCGGCTAGGGCGGTGACCC
>CAZDLV010000041.1:3022-13569 GCA_964506345.1 uncultured Rhodobacterales bacterium
GGCGGTGACCCGTGCTAACGTTTCGTTAACAAACGGTATCGTTTGAAATCAGTATCTTGTGGCCGTTTCAAAACCACTAATCCGGTTTAGTGGTTTTGAAACGGCAATGAAAAACGGCGGCAGGTTTCCCCGCCGCCGCTTTCAACTCTCGATACTGTTTACTACGCCGCGACGCGCGCGCCGCCGGCGTTAACCCAGTGGCCAAGGCCGCCGATGTTGTACACTTCCTTGAACCCGTACTGCGCCAGAATTTTGGCGGCCATGCCGGAACGCGCGCCGGATGCGCAATACACCATGACCGGTTTATTGACGTCCAGATCGGCGTGGAATTCCGGGTGGCGCGGGTCGGCCTGCGTTTGCAGCAGGAACAGCGGAATATGGATCGCGCCCTCGGCTTTGCCGGTCTGCGCCAGTTCGGTGGCATCGCGCACGTCGATGATCACAACGTCATCGGTCTTCGCTTTGGCAACCGCATCCTGCGGCGCAATGGATTTAATCGGAGAGTCGGCAGCAGGGCCTCGGCTGAAAAAGTTCATATCGGTTTACCTTCGGGTTGGTTTGTCTCGGTTCGGATTTGCATATAGCGCGCTTTGCCAGCGTTTCAATGCTTGAATTTCAATTTATTCAGTTTTTTGAATATGTCTAGTGCTTTTCTGCCACACGACCTGATTTCCCTTGCAACGATCCTGTTTTGTTCCCATTGTCTCCGTCAGCCGGAATCCTGAAAATACGGCGAAGGGGACCAGAATGGCCGAACTGAAAAATATCGAGGTGCGCGGCGCGCGCGAGCATAACCTCAAGAACATCGACGTGGATATCCCGCGCAACAGGATGACCGTAATTACCGGTCTGTCCGGTTCCGGCAAGTCGAGCCTCGCTTTCGACACCATCTATGCCGAGGGGCAGCGCCGGTATGTGGAATCGCTGTCTGCCTATGCGCGCCAGTTTCTCGACATGATGCAGAAACCGGATATGGACCATATTTCCGGCCTCAGCCCCGCGATCTCCATCGAACAGAAAACCACCTCGAAAAACCCGCGCTCCACCGTCGGCACGGTGACCGAGATCTACGACTACCTGCGCCTGCTGTTCGCCCGTGTCGGCACGCCCTATTCCCCCGCCACCGGCCTGCCGATCGAGGCGCAGCAGGTCAGCGAAATGGTCGACCGCATCATGGCGATGGAGGAGGGGACGCGCGCCTATCTGCTCGCCCCGATCATTCGCGACCGCAAGGGCGAATACCGCAAGGAATTTGCCGAACTGCGCAAGCAGGGCTTCCAGCGGGTCAAGGTCAACGGGGAATTCCATGAACTGGAAACCCCGCCGAAACTCGACAAGAAATTCCGTCATAACATCGACGTGGTGGTGGACCGTCTGGTGATCAAGCCGGGGCTGGAGGGCCGCCTTGCCGACAGCCTGCGCACCGCGCTCGATCTGGCCGACGGCATCGCCATCCTCGAAACCGCCCCGCGCGAGGGCGATCCCGAACGCTTCACCTTTTCGGAAAACTTCGCCTGTCCGGTGTCCGGCTTCACCATTGCCGAGATCGAACCGCGCCTGTTTTCCTTCAACGCCCCCTTCGGCGCCTGTCCCGAATGCGGCGGGCTGGGGGTGGAGCTTTATTTCGACGAACGCCTCGTGGTGCCCGATGAATCGCTCAGCCTCTACGCCGGCGCGCTGGCGCCATGGGCCAAGGGGAAATCCCCCTATTTCCGCCAGACGATCGAGGCGATTGCCCGCCACTACGGCTTCGACAAGGACGCCCCGTGGCGCGACCTGCCCGACACTGTGAAACAGGTGATGCTGCACGGCTCCGGCGGCGAGGAGATAAAATTCCGCTATGACGAGGGCGGGCGCGTCTACGAGGTCTCGCGCCCCTTCGAGGGGGTGATCCCCAACATGGAACGCCGCTACCGCGAGACCGATTCCAACTGGATCCGCGAGGAATTCGACCGCTACCGCAACAACCGCCCCTGCGGCACCTGCGAGGGCTACCGCCTGCGCCCCGAGGCGCTGGCCGTGAAAATCGCCGGTCTGCATATTTCGCAGGTGGTGGAAATGTCGATCCACGAGGCCCTCGACTGGATCGAGGCGGTGCCGGATGCCCTCGGCGCCCAAAAGAACGAGATCGCCCGCGCCATCCTTAAGGAAATCCGCGAGCGCCTCGGCTTTTTGGTCAATGTCGGGCTGGACTACCTGTCGCTGTCGCGCAACTCCGGCACCCTGTCGGGCGGCGAAAGCCAGCGCATCCGTCTGGCCAGCCAGATCGGTTCGGGGCTGACGGGGGTGCTGTATGTCCTCGACGAACCGTCGATCGGCCTGCACCAGCGCGACAATGGCCGCCTGCTGACCACGCTCAAGAACCTGCGCGACCAGGGCAACACGGTGATCGTCGTCGAACATGACGAGGAAGCCATCCGCGAGGCCGACCACGTTCTCGACATCGGCCCCGCCGCCGGTGTGCATGGCGGCGAGATCATCGCCGAGGGCACGCCGAAGCAGATCATGGCGGCGAAAAACTCCGTCACCGGCCAATACCTGACCGGCAAACGCAAGATCCCCGTGCCGCTGGACCGGCGCATCGGCAACGGCAAGAAGATCGTCGTCGAGGGTGCCACCGGCAACAACCTGCAAAACGTCACCGTGGAATTTCCGCTCGGCACCTTTTCCTGCGTTACCGGCGTGTCGGGCGGCGGCAAATCCACCCTGACCATCGAGACCCTGTTCAAGACCGCCTCCATGCGCCTCAACGGCGCGCGACAGGTGCCGGCGCCCTCGAAGGCCATCACCGGCCTGCAATATCTGGACAAGGTGATCGACATCAACCAGTCCGCCATCGGCCGCACGCCGCGCTCCAACCCCGCCACCTACACCGGCGCCTTCACCCCGATCCGCGAGTGGTTCGCCGGACTGCCCGAGGCCAAGACGCGCGGCTACAAACCGGGCCGCTTTTCCTTCAACGTCAAGGGCGGGCGCTGCGAGGCCTGCAAGGGCGACGGGCTGATCAAGATCGAGATGCACTTCCTGCCCGACGTCTATGTGGAATGCGAAAGCTGCAAGGGCAAACGCTACAACCGCGAAACGCTGGAGGTGAAATTCAAGGGCAAGAGCATCGCCGACGTGCTGGACATGACCGTCGAGGACGCCGAGCAGTTCTTCAAGGCCGTGCCGTCGATCCGCGAGAAAATGACCACCCTGATGCGCGTCGGTCTGGGCTATATCAAGGTCGGCCAGTCCGCCACCACCCTGTCGGGCGGCGAGGCGCAGCGGGTGAAACTGTCCAAGGAACTGTCGAAACGCGCCACCGGCCGCACCCTTTATATTCTGGATGAACCGACCACGGGGTTGCACTTCGAGGATGTGAAGAAACTGCTGGAAGTGCTGCACGAACTGGTCGATCAAGGCAACACGGTGATTGTCATCGAACACAATCTGGATGTGATCAAAACCGCCGACCACATCATAGACATCGGCCCCGAGGGCGGCGACGGCGGCGGTGAAATCGTCGCCACCGGCACGCCCGAGGAGGTCGCGCAGGTTGCGCAGAGCTACACGGGGGCGTATCTGAAGGATATGTTGTGACGGGTCTTGCCCGTCGGTTCGAGTATTTTTGCAAAGAAGAAGCCATGAAGCGCATTATGATTTTCGGGGCGTCGGGTTCCGGCAAATCCACGCTGGCCCGCGAACTTGGCGCGATCACCGGCCTGCCGGTGGTGCATATCGACCCGATGTACTGGAAACCGGGCTGGGTGCAGCGCGATACGGCGGAGACGGCGGCGCTGGTGCGGGCGGCGATGGCGCGCGACAAATGGGTGTTTGACGGCAACCACCATGCCACCTTTGCCGAACGTATCGCACGGGCCGATACGGTGGTGTTTCTCGACTTCCCCACCGTCTTGCGTCTCTGGCGGGTGATCCTGCGGACTTTGCGTTTTCTGGGCAGGACCCGCCCCGATATGGAGGCAGGCTGCCCCGAACGGTTCAACGGCGAGTTCATCTTCAAATGGGTGGCCGGATACCGCCGCCGTTCCTATGCCCGCGATCTGGAGGTGGTCAATACCCTGCCGGAGCGTATAACATGCCACCATATCAAATCCCGCCGTGCGCTGCGGCGATTCCTTGACGATACGGTAAAACGTTATGACCAGACCTAAAATCGGCCTTGCACTGGGATCCGGCGGCGCCCGCGGCTGGAGCCACATCGGCGTCATCCGCGCACTGGAAGAACGCGGTATCTTCGCGGATGTGGTGGCCGGCACCTCGATGGGGGCGCTGGTCGGGGCGGCCTATGTCGGCGGGCAACTGGACGTGCTGGAGGGCTGGGCGCGCTCCATCACCGCGCGCCGTATGGCGACCATGATCGACGTCAACCTGCATTCCGGCGGCTTGATCGAGGCAAAGCAGGTCGTGAAGTTTTTCGAAAATCTGGAAATGCCCGCCCTGATCGAGGACCAGAAAACCCCCTATATTGCTGTTGCCACCGATATGCGGACAGGGCGCGAGGTCTGGTTTCAGGATGGTCCGATCGTCACGGCAATGCGGGCTTCGATCGCGTTGCCCGGGATCATATCGCCGGTGCATCATGACAACAGCTGGCTGCTTGACGGGGGCCTGACCAACCCGTTGCCGGTGTCGGCGTGTCGTGCGATGGGCGCAGAGATTATTATTGCGGTCAATCCCGAGGCCAAGAAATTCAACATGATGTGGGCGCCGCCCGTAACACAAAAAAACGAAAGCTGGGAGGCCGTAAAATCCGCCCTGTCACTGCCGCTTCGCAGTGCGTTCAATGTGTTTGCCAGCACGGCGAAAAAGGTTCCGGTGCGCCCGCCGAACTATTTCGACGTGGTTTCCACCTCGATCGATGTGATGGTTGATCAGGTCCGTCGCACCCGAATGGTCGCGGACCCTCCGCATGTGCTGCTGGAGGTGAATCTGGACAATTTCACCGTGCTGGATTTCGACCGCGCCGCCGAAGCCATTTCCGAAGGGCGCGCCTGTGTCGCCCGCGCAAGCGCGGCGCTGGACGCCATGCTGGACCGGTAACCGCCGCCGTTATCTGGCAAAAACACCGGCCGACAGCGGCGGCAGGTCCGTCGGCGTGCCGCCGGTATCACCAACGCTGGAAACCGCCAGCGTCCAGCCATCCCCGAGGCCGTCAATGGTAAATGTGCGTCGGGTGTCGCTGCGGTTTATGGCAACAATGACGTCATCGCCGCGCCGGTAAACCAGCACATCCTTGTCCGAATACAGCACGGTGAATTCGGCGCCGCGCGTTGACGGGTGTGCGTTGCGAAAGGCGATCATGTCACGAAAGAACCCGCGCAGATCCTCGTTTCGCGCGATGCCCGCCCCCGGTTGTATGTCGCGCGCCCCCCAGGCCATGACCTCGCGGTTGTCCGGCCATGCGCTGCCGCGCCGTCCGACTTCCTCGCCCCAGACAATCACCGGCGGGCCTTCGATGGTCAGCAGAACCGCCGCACCGATTTTCAGTTTCTGCACATTGCCGCCCAGCATGGCCAGCATCATCGACATGTCGTGGTTTGACAGGAACGGTGCCAGATAATAGCCGTCGCGCACGTCGTGCCGCTTGGTAAGGTAGCGTCCGAATTTTGCCGCGTCATAGACGCCGCTCAGGAATTTCTGCGTGCGGTCGCGAAAACTGAAATCGAAAAGCGCGTCTATTTCGTCGTTCTTGAAATAGCGTTTGGCGGTAAACCTGTCGGCATCCCAGACTTCGCCGATCAACATGAAATCCTCGCCAAGGCGGGCTTTGACCTCGGCCCTGTGTGCCTGCCAGAAATCGTGGCTGATATGTTTGACCGTATCGAGGCGGAACCCGTCCAGCCCCGTGCGTTCCGCCAGGCCGATTTGCGCGTCGAACAAATAGCGGCGGACCTCGGGCAGTTCGGTTTTGAAATCCGGCAATCCGGCCAGACATTTGGTTTCGGGGGTGCCGCCGCACTCGTCGCCCTTGCGCAGCCATTTTCCCAGAACCGGATCGTTTTCCATGCCATAGCCGAGGTGGTTATACACCACGTCCAGTATCACCTTGATCCCGCGTGCGTGCGCCGCATCCACCAGTGCTTTCAGGTCGGCCTCGGTTCCGAACCGCGGGTCCAGTTTTGTCAGGTCCTTGGCCCAGTATCCGTGATGCGGATAGAAATCCCGCCCTTTGTTATCCTGAAACCCGTCGATTTGCAGTGCCACAGGGGTGATCCAGATCGCGGTGGCGCCAAGGCTGGCGATTTCGTCCAGATTTTCGCGAATGCCGATCAGATCACCGCCCTGAAAGGCCAGCGGATTGGCGCGGTTCACATCCTGATTGTTGTCGGGGTTTCCATCGGCGAACCTGTCGATCATGATCATATAGATGGTCTCGTCCGCCAATGTCCGCGCCATAGCCGGTGCCGTAACCAGAACGAGCAGAAATGCCGCCAGTAGTCTGTTCAACATATGATTGTGTCCCCGTGTGATGCGTTCGCGGTTTTGTCGTTTCGCATACCGTAGGATACAAATGCCGGAAATCCAAGTTTCACGCGCCGGATGACGTCACGGCAACCGGGCGGCAACCGGGCGGCTGCCGACGCGACAGCGTCATGTTTTCGCCCTATTTCGATCTTATAGTACAAACACCGAAAGGTTTTCTCGTTTATTGAAAATAACGGGGGTCTGATTGTGCAACTTCACATGTTCTGGACAGATGAATCCGCTGCGATAACGGTTGACTGGGTTGTGCTGACAGCCGCGATCGTGGGCATCGCCATTGCCACTTTGATATTGATTTCAGGCGGCATCAACAGCGCGGCGACGTCGATTGACAGTGGCCTTGGTTCGGCAAACACCGGTGTCGCAGGGTTGATTACCGGTGGCGCGGCCACAGCAGGCGGCGGCTCTAACAGCAGCAGCGGGTATGTCATCGGTGATCAGGCGGCTTACGACAGCGCGTTCAACCCCATGTCCAGTGTTGCAGGCGCAAGCATGCCCGTAGCGCAAATGCGGTACCGGAATTACTACAACATGTATAAAAACCACCCGACGCCGACCAATCTGGACCGGCTGGCCGGGGCCGAGGCCGCGATTCTCGGCAGCGGCGGTGCGCTGCCGACAAATTACCCCTATGTCAGCGCGGCGGCCATCCAGGCCGGCACAGCGCCCTGAACCGGCACATTCCGGTTTACACGTCCTCGTGCCCCTTGGCCTTCAGCCAGGGCAGCACGGCGGAAAAGTCCATCACCCCGCCGCCCTGTTTGACAAAATCCGCATACAGGTCGCGGGCATGCTCCCCGAGCGGGGTCGCCGCATCCGCCGCCTCGGCCGCCTGCTGCGCAAGGTTCAGATCCTTGAGCATCAGCGCCGCCGCGAATCCGGGTTTGTAATCATTGTCCGCCGGACTGGCCGGCCCGATCCCCTGCGCAGGACAATAGACATTCATCGTCCAGCTGTACCCCGAGGAGGTCGAGACCACATCGAACATTTTCTGCCGGTCCAGCCCCAGCTTGTCGGCCAGCGCAAAGGCCTCGCAGGTCACGGCCATGGTGGCACCGAGGATCATGTTGTTGCAGATCTTCGCCGCCTGTCCCGCACCGGAGCCGCCGCAATGCACCGCCTTTTGCCCCATGATGTCGAACAGCGGTTTCGCCACGGCGAAGGCCTCGTCCGAACCGCCGGCCATGAAGGTCAGCGTGCCCGCATCCGCGCCGCCGATACCGCCCGACACCGGTGCATCCACGGCCAGAACACCGGCCTCCTTCGCCTGCATCGCCACCGCACGGGCGCTTTCCACATCGACCGTTGAGCAATCGGCGAAACAGGCGCCCTCGTGAATCGCCGGAATGATCTCCTCCGCTACGGCGCGCAGGATTTCGCCGTTCGGCAGCATGGTAATCACCACATCCGCCCCCGTCGTTGCCTCGGCGGCGCTGGCGGCTCCGGCCACGCCGTCCACCGACACACCGGCGACGTCGAAGCCCGCAACCTCGTGTCCCGCGCCCGCCAGATTGCGCGCCATGTGCGCGCCCATGTTGCCCAGTCCGATAAAGCCTATTTTCATGGCGTGTCCTTTCAGAGTTTCAGTTCATTGTCGCCCAGCGGCATCAGCATCCGCGCGACCTCGGCATCCTTCACATCAGCCAGCGTGGCGATTTTCCAGCGCGGGTTGCGGTCCTTGTCGATGATCGCGGCGCGGATCCCCTCGACGAAATCCCCGTCCGAGGCGGAGCGGTAGGTGAACCGGTATTCCTGCTGCAAGGCCCGCCCGATCGTGTCGGCCCCGCGGGCGCGATGCACCAGTTCCACCGTGCAGGCGACCGACAACGGGCAGTTCCGCGCCAGCGCCTTCAGCGTGGCACCGGCCCAGTCACCGCCATCCAGCAGCCGCAGGATATCATGGATTGTCTCGCCGCCGAATACCGTGTCGATCCGCGCCTGATCCGCGGCCAGCGATGCCTCGGGCGGGGTTTCGGCCATGCGGTCCACGGCCTCCCAGTCGCCGGTTTCCACCAGCTCGGCGGTCAGCGCCGCCCATTTTTCGCGCGGGATATAGTAATCGGCAAACCCCGCATAAATCGCATCCCCCGCGTCCATCCGCGCCCCCGTGGTGCCGAGGTATTCGCCCAGCCGCCCCGGTGCGCGCGCCAGCAGCAGCGAGCCGCCCACATCCGGCACCAGTCCGATGCCGCATTCCGGCATGGCGATCCGGCTGTTCTCGCAGACCACGCGGTGCGAGCCGTGGCACGACACGCCGACCCCGCCGCCCATGGTGAAGCCCTGCATCAGGGCAACATAGGGTTTCGGCCAGTTGGCCAGCTTCGCATTCATGCGGTATTCGTCGCGCCAGAACCTGCGCCCGTATTCGAAATCTCCGGCGCTGGCGGTGTCATACATTTCCTGAATATCGCCACCGGCGCAAAAGGCCTTGTCCCCCGTGGCATCGATCAGCGCCATCGCCACGCGCGCGTCACCGGCCCAGTCGTCCAGCGCCGCCTCGATCGCCATCGCCATGTCATAGGACAGCGCGTTCAGCGCCTTTGGCCGGTTCAGGGTGATCCGTCCGATTTTCCCCTCGATGCGGATATGGATGTCGTCGGTGCTGTCAGCCACGGTCGCGCTCCGCCAGCAGGGCGCGTGCGGTGATCAGGCGCATGATCTCGTTGGTGCCTTCCAGAATCTGGTGGACCCGCAAATCGCGCACCAGTTTTTCAATGCCGTAATCGGCCAGATAGCCATAGCCGCCCAGCATCTGCAGCGCATCGTTGGCAACATTGAACGCGGTATCGGTGACAAAGCGTTTCGCCATGGCACAAAACCTGGTCGCATCCGGCGCGCCGGTGTCGAGCTTCCACGCCGCCTGCCGCAGATAGGTGCGCGCCGCCTGCAACTCGATCTCCATATCCGCCACGCGGAACTGCAACGCCTGGAACCGGTCCAGCGTCTTGCCGAAGGCCTGCCGCTCGCCCATATAGGCCAGCGCGATATCCAGCGCCTTTTGCGCCCCGCCAAGCGCCGAGGCCGAGATATTCAGCCGCCCGCCGTCCAGCCCTGCCATGGCGTATTTGAAGCCCTTGCCTTCCTCGCCGACCAGATTATCGAGCGGGATTTTGCAATCGTCGAACTGCACCTGCGCCGTCGGCTGCGCCTTCCAGCCCATCTTGCGTTCCGGCGCACCGAACGACAGCCCCGCAGCCCCCGCCTCGACCACCATCGAGGAAATGCCCTTCGGCCCGTCCCCGCCGGTGCGGGCCATCACCAGATAGGCATCGGAATAGCCGCCGCCGGAAATAAACGCCTTGGTGCCGTTCAGCGTATAGCCATCCGCCGATTTCACCGCCTTTGTCCGCAACGCCGAGGCATCCGAGCCGCTGCCCGGTTCGGTCAGGCAATAGGAAAACACCTTTTCCATCGTGCACATGTCCGGCAGCCACCTGGCCTTGGTCTCGTCCGAGCCGAACTTGTCGATCATGCCGCCGCACATATTGTGGATCGACAAGAAGGAACCGACAGCCGGATCGGCCATCGCCAGCGCCTCGAACACCAGCGTCGCGTCGAGCCGCGACAGGCCGGAGCCGCCGAATTCCTCGGACACATACAACCCGCCGAAGCCGAGCGCGGCAATTTTCGGCCACAGCTCCTTCGGGATGGTGCCGGCCGCTTCCCATTCTTCGGAATGGGGCGCGATACGGGACTGGCCGAAATCATAGGCCATGTCGAAAATCATCTGTTGTTCGTCAGAGAGCGCAAAATCCATGAGCAGCCTCGTGCGGTTGAGGGTGGGATTCGAGTATTTTCGCAAAGAAGAGGGGGCGGCCCCGTATCAGGGCCGCCCGCCCGCATTACTTCATCGTCGGGATGGAGAATTCCGCGCCCTCTTTGGCGCCCGAGGGCCAGCGCGAGGTCACGGTTTTCGTGCGTGTGTAGAAACGGAACGCATCCGGCCCGTGCTGGTTCAGGTCGCCAAAGGCGGATTTTTTCCAGCCGCCGAAGGTGTGATAGGCCAGCGGCACGGGGATCGGCACGTTGACGCCGACCATGCCCACGTTGATGCGGCTGGC
>CAZDLV010000042.1:0-8395 GCA_964506345.1 uncultured Rhodobacterales bacterium
GTGAACAGAAACATCCAACAAAAGGAAAACCTTATGAAAAAACTTGTTCCCGCCGCCCTGTTGCTGACCTTTCTGGCCGGCTGCTTTTATCCGGCGCCGCAAACCATGAGCGCCGGGCGCCCGATGTCGGCCGAAGGCAACGAAGCCGGTGAAATGGGGGGGATCGGGCGCTAGACGTCCGCCCTACAAGTCAAACTTCGGCGCCAGCCAGCGATAGACAAGGATGGCGCCGACAGTTCCCACCGTTGCCCCGATGGTGACGTCGGCGAGGTAATGGGCCGACAGGGCCATGCGGCTGTAGGCGGTCAAAAATGCCAGCGACAGGCCGATGTACCGGGTTTTGGGAAACACCAGCGCCACCGCGACCGCCATGGCAAAGGCCGTGGTTGTGTGTCCCGACGGCCAACTGGCGTAGTCCGAGGCAAACGAGAACGGGCTGAAGCCGAACGGGCCTTCGGTGTCGAACAGATAGGGGCGGGCGCGCCCGACGATTCCCTTGACGATCATGGTGAAGATGCCGGACGAGAACACGGCGGCGAAAATATAGACCGCGCGTCGTGCCATGATCCGCCACGCCGGATTTTCCGGTTTTGCGCGCGCCAGTGTGAATCCGGCAATCATCGCCAGCAAGGTGACACCGGCCATCCAGCTGGAATTGCCCAGAAACGTGATGCGTTGCCAGATTGCCAGCGTGCCCGGGTCGGTGGCGTGGGTCAGATAGTAGACCTGTTTGTCCAGCACCGCGAAACTGATCATGGACAGGACGAATCCAAGGGCGGCGAGTTTGGCGACGGGCAGGTTTTTCATGTGGTTTCCTCGAAAATTAAAGGCCGCGTACAAATTGCACGCGGCCCTTTCCAATATCAAGATGTCCGTAGGGTCAAACCTCGGGCTGGTCGTCTTGTTCGGCCGGCGCGTCGTTGGTTTCCACCAGTTCGTCATCGTCGGATGCCGCGGCACCGATGTCGTCAAACAGTTCGGAAATCTCGAATTCGGCTTCGGCCTCGGCCTCGGCGGCAAGATCGGCAATGGATTTGCCGGAGGCCTGCAACTCGGCCTCTTCGGTCGAGCGTGCGACATTGATCACGATCGTGGCATGCACTTCGGGGTGAAGAACCACCGTCATGTTGTGCAGACCCAGATCCTTGATCGGTTTTTCCAGAACGATCTGTTTGCGATCAACGGTAAAGCCACCCTCGGTTGCCACGTCGGCCGCATCGCGGTTGGTGACGGAGCCGTAAAGCGAACCGGAGTCGGAGGCAGAGCGAATCACGATGAACTGCTGCCCGTCGAGTTTCTCTGCCAGTGCTTCGGCTTCTTTTTTGGTTTCGAGGTTGGTGGCCTCAAGCTGTGCGCGCTGTGCCTCGAATGTCGCGAGGTTGGCTTTGGTCGCACGAAGCGCCTTGCCCTGCGGCATCAGAAAATTGCGGGCGTAGCCGTTTTTGACGTTAACCACGTCACCCATCTGGCCCAGTTTGGCCACGCGTTCAAGAAGAACTACTTCCATGGTCTTTCTCCTTACTTCACAGCGTAGGGCAGCAGGGCGAGGAAGCGGGCGCGTTTGATGGCACGGGCCAGTTCACGCTGCTTTTTCGCGGATACCGCGGTGATACGGGACGGAACGATTTTGCCGCGCTCGGAAATATAGCGTTGCAGCAGTTTCACGTCTTTATAGTCGATTTTCGGCGAATTGTCGCCCGAGAAAGGACATGTCTTGCGACGGCGGAAAAATGGTTTGTTTGCCATTGTTTAGGGTCCTTTCCTAATCGCGGCGCGGACGGCGCGGGCGCTCGTCACGGCTGTTTTTGGCTTGCACGACGGCCGAGGGGCCTTCTTCGTGTTCGTCCACCTTGATGGTCATGATGCGCATCACGTCGTCATGCAGACGCATCAGGCGCTCCATCTCCTGCACAGCGGCAGAGGGGGCGTCGGATTTCATGAAGGCATAGTGGCCCTTGCGGTTCTTGTTGATCTTGTAGGCCATCGTTTTGAGGCCCCAGTATTCCGTATCGACGACCTTGCCGCCGTTGTCGGAAAGGATAGCGCCGAAGTGCTCGATCAGGCCTTCGGCTTGGGCGTTGGACAAGTCCTGACGCGCAATAAATACGTGCTCGTAGAGCGCCATATCATTCACCTTGTTTTCAGACGTGCTTCAAAATGCGGGAGTGAACCCTCCGAACCCCGCATACGAGAGGCCACGCGTTAAATGGTTCTCGGAGGAATGCGCCTTATACGCGCGTGGTGGCGGATTGCAAGGGCAAAGACCTATCCGGCGGTGCCGGTCAGCCGCGCGAAAAATCCTGTCTTTACCGGCGCGGGCGCGGGCGGCAGGGTGTCCGGTTTTATCCGGCTGATGATGCGCACGGGCAATATCGGCGCGCCGCCCCAGCCGCATCCCGACCCCATGTTGCGCGGGTCGAACACCTTGATAAATGTCGGGGCATCCTTGTCATCCACATAGATTGCGCCGCTGCAATGACGGTCGCGCCCCGAATTGACGAGGGTTTCCAGCGCCGCGACCTCGGCCGCCAGCGCCGCGCCCTCCAGCGGGGTTTCCGGCGCCTCGCTCCCGGGGTCGAACACGAACCAGTCGCCGGAAGCGCGCAGGTAATCCCAGAGCGCGGCGACATCCTCCCAACGCAACAGGCCCTTGGCAGGGCCGAGATAGGCCCGCCAGAAGGCGGTGTCGGGGTAGGGGGCGGTTTCGGTCATGGTCCTATATTGCCCGTCACGGTCATCCTTGGCAACTCACGCTGTGTCAGGGTCGTGTGATCAGCAGCAGCTTTGCCCGCTTTTCGTCGGGGTGCAGCCGCAGCTTTCGCCCTCGGCCGCAACCGGCGCACCACCGGCGGCCTCGTCAAAGGCGAAATCCAGTTTTTCCGCCGCCTCGTCACGGATATGGCGGGCGATCTCGATCACCGCGTCGATCTGGTTTTGCGGCACACCGGCCTTCTTCAGCCGGTCCAGCTGGCACTGGCCCATCGCCGGATGGTTGGCGGCAATGCCCGAGGCCAGCGAGACCATGGCGACGATGCTCGAATGCAGTTGCGGCTCGCTCATGATGCCACCCATTCCTCGACCTGCATCGCTGTGGGCATACCGCCGGCATGCACCAGTTTACCGTCAACAACCACACCCGGCGTGGACATGACCCCGCGCGACATGATTTCGCCCATGTCGGTGATCTTGTCGATTTTCACCTCGACACCGGCCTCGGCCGCCTTGCGGGTTATCAGGTCGGCCGTATTGGCGCAGTTTTTGCAGCCAGAGCCGAGAACCTCGAAATGTTTCATGGAAATTCTCCTATACTACCAGAAAGTTGAACAGGAACCCGACGCTGATGAAGGCGACAAACAGGATTCCGGTGAAGGTCGCGATAAGCTGCGGTTTCAGCACTTTTCGCAAAATTATCATCTCGGGCAGGGATATGGCGGCGACAGACATCATCAGCGCCAGCACCGTGCCCAGCGGCACCCCCTTGCCCAGCAGGGCCTCGACAATCGGGATGACGCCGGTGGCGTTGGAATAGAGCGGGATTCCGATCAGCACCGCCGCCGGCACCGCAAACAGGTTGTCGGGCGAGGCATATTTCAAAAAGAACGATTGCGGGATGAACCCGTGCAGGATCGCGCCGATCCCGATGCCGACCAGCACATAGATCCAGATCCGCCCGAGGATCTCGCGCACCTGTTCGCGGGCATAGGCCAGGCGGGCCTTCAGGCTGTTGTTGGCCTTTTGCAGCGCCGTCTCGCCCATGCGGATTTTCCAGACGTATTCCTCGACCCATTTTTCCAGTTTCAGCCCCTCGATCAGCAGCCCGCCGAGGACCCCGACCACCAGCCCCGCCGCCACATAGAGCGCCGCGTATTTCCAGCCGATGGCCGAGGCCAGAACCACCACGGCGACCTCGTTGATCATCGGCGAGGCGATCAGGAACGCCATGGTCACGCCCAGCGGAATGCGGGCCTCAAGAAAGCCGATGAACAGCGGCACCGAGGAGCAGGAGCAAAACGGCGTCACCGCGCCCAGCCCGACCGCCATCGGATAGGACACAAAGCGCGAGCGCCCCGCCACCGCCTTGCGCACCCGTTCCGGCGTCAACAGCGCACGGAAAAACCCGATGGCAAAGACGATCACCGTCAGCAGAAAGAAAATCTTGGTGACATCCTGAAAGAAAAAATGCACCGATCCGGCGAGGCGGGTCTCGGGCACAAGGCGCAGAATATCGTATGTCGCCCGGTCGGCGAGCTTCTCGAATACCGGATACATGGTGTTTTCCTGTCTAGGCCACGGCGCAGCGCACGGGGCGGTCATTCATTGATTTCAATCTCTTGCGGTCATTTGTGACCACAGCTTCCGTGCGGATACCTTCGAGCGCTGCCGCGATGACATCCTGTTGCCAGTCGGGCAGGGCGGGGTTCAGATCGTAAAACACCCATTGCGCATCGCGCCGCGGCACCACCAGCCCCGCATCGCGCATCGCCGCCATATGGCGCGAGATTTTCGGTTGCGGCAATTCCAGCGCATGCACCAGCTCGCACACGCAGACCTCGCCCGCCTCGGCCATCAGGGCCACGGCGCGCAGGCGGGTTTCATCGCCGAGAATCTGAAAGAGTGTTGTCTGTTTCATGAGTTGCTTATGCGTCTAAACGAATATGCTGTCAAGCGCATATCCGGTTTGGCATATATGCTGCGGAAACCTGTTGTCTCGCACCGGCTGGCGTTTTACAACAACACAAACAAAACAAGAGGATTCCATGACCAAAGCCTTCGTATTCCCCGGACAGGGGGCGCAATCCATCGGAATGGGCAAAGCCTTCGCCGACGCATACCCTGCGGCCAAAGCCGTGTTCGACGAGGTGGACGAGGCGCTCGGCCAGAATCTCTCGTCCCTGATATGGGGGGGCGACATTGCCGAACTGACCCTGACCGAAAACGCGCAGCCGGCGCTGATGGCGACCAGTATGGCGGGAATGGCGGCGCTGAATGCCGAAGGGACGAGCGTGGCGGATGCAGCCTGTGTTGCCGGTCACAGCCTTGGTGAGTATTCGGCGCTTTGCGCGGCCGGATCGCTGACGCTGGCGGATACCGCGCGCCTGCTGCGCATTCGCGGCAAGGCGATGCAAGAGGCCGTGCCGGTCGGCGTCGGGGCCATGGCCGCGATCCTCGGCCTGAATTTCGAGCAGGTCGAGGAAATCGCCGGACAGGCAGCCGAGGACGGTGTCTGTCAGGCCGCCAACGACAACGATCCCTCGCAAGTGGTGGTGTCGGGAACCAAGGCCGCCGTGGAACGCGCCATTGCGCTGGCCAAGGAAGCCGGTGCAAAACGCGCGCTGCTGCTGCCGGTCAGCGCTCCGTTCCATTGTTCGCTGATGGAACCGGCCAAGGAAGTCATGGCGCAGGCCCTATCCGAAGTCTCGATCAAGGCACCGGCCGTGCCGGTCGTCGTCAATGTGCGGGCCGAAGGCGAATCCGACCCCGCATTGTTGCGCAATTTTCTGGTGGAGCAGGTCACCGGCTCCGTCCGCTGGCGTGAAAGCGTGTTGTGGATGGCGGAACAGGGCGTCACCGAAATCTGGGAGATCGGCGCCGGCAAGGCCCTGTCCGGCATGATCCGCCGCATCGACCGTTCCATCGCCACCAAGGCCATCAACGACCCCGACGGCGCCAAAGCCGCAGCAGGAGAAGCATAATGTTCGACCTTACCGGAAAAACCGCCCTCGTCACCGGCGCCTCGGGCGGCATCGGCGGCGCCATCGCCCGCGCGTTGCACGCACAGGGGGCCACGGTTGCCCTGTCCGGCACCCGCGTTGATCCGCTTAACGAACTGGCCGCCGAACTGGGCGAACGCGCCCATGTCACCCCTTGCAACCTGTCGGATCGCGAGGCCGTCAAGGCGCTGCCCAAGCAGGCGATCGAGGTCATGGGCGGGCTGGACATTCTGGTCAACAACGCCGGCGTGACCAAGGACAACCTGTTCATGCGCCTGAAGGACGAGGAATGGGATTCGGTGCTGGAGATCAACCTGACCTCGACCATGCTGCTGATGCGCGCCGTCATGCGCCCGATGATGAAGGCACGCTGGGGCCGGATCATCAATATTTCGAGCATCGTCGGCGTGACCGGCAATCCGGGGCAGGCAAATTACGCCGCATCGAAGGCCGGTGTGATCGGCATGGGCAAATCCGTGGCGCACGAGGTTGCCTCACGCGGGATCACCGTCAACGCCATCGCGCCGGGCTTCATCACCACGGCGATGACCGACAAGCTGACCGACGATCAGAAAGCGGCGCTGCTGACCGGCGTGCCGATGGGGCGGATGGGAACGGCGGACGAAATCGCCGCCGCCGCCGTTTATCTGGCCGCGCCCGAGGCCGGATATGTTACCGGCCAGACCTTGCATGTGAACGGTGGCATGGCCATGTTCTAGGCACGGGTGGCGGGCCGGCAGAAACCATTTGCCAAAACCGCCGAGTGTGCTATAGCGCGCCCCAAGTGATTGCCGGAGGCCCTGCCTGCGGCGCGCTTGCCGTTACGGCAACCTGGCGCCGCCCCGTCAACGGGCAGCAGGATATATCAAACGGGTCATAAAGGCCCAGAAAAACCGAGGAAAAAAGACATGAGCGACATCGCAGACCGCGTAAAGAAAATTGTTGTCGAACACCTGAGCGTAGACGCAGACAAAGTGACCGAAACCGCTTCGTTCATCGATGATCTGGGTGCAGACAGCCTCGACACCGTGGAACTGGTTATGGCTTTCGAAGAAGAGTTCGGCATCGAAATCCCCGATGACGCGGCCGAAACCATCCAGTCCTTTGGCGATGCGGTCAAATTCATCACCGAAAATTCCTGATTTCCCTGCAATCGCAGGAATGTGAACGGCGTCCCCCGCGGGCGCCGTTTTTTTGTGTAAGCTGCGCCCTTATTTGATCTGGAACAAGGCCTGACTATTTTTGTCAGGATATCGAGGCGCAAACTTACATATTCGAGGACTCACCATGACCCGACCGACCATCAACTATTTCTCCGATGTCCTGTGCATCTGGTCCTACATCTCGCAAATCCGGCTGGAGCAACTGGCGAAGGAATTCGAGGGGCGCATTGATATCAATGAACAATTCGTTTCGGTCTTTCCCGACGCGCGCACCAAAACCGCCGCAACATGGAAGGACAAGGGCGGCTACGAATCGATGAACAAACTGTTCCAGCGTTTGTCGCGCAAATACGACCACATCACCGTGCATCCCGATGTCTGGACCGTAACGCAGCCCTATACCTCCACCGTGATCCACCAGACGTTAAAGGCGTTCCAGGCCGCAGGGCAGGAGGACGGCGATGCCGATCTGCCCTATATCGAAACCCTCGGCGCCCGCGCCATCAAGCGTTTCCGGCAGGCGTTCTTTGCCGAGGCCCGCGATATTTCCAACTGGGAAGTGCAAGCGGAACTGGCAAAGGAAATCGGGGTTGATCCGGCCCGTATCGAGGCCAAGCGCCGTTCCGGCGAGGCGGCGGCGCTGCTGGATGCGGACCTGAAACACGCAGAATCGCTGGGCGTCAAAGGCAGCCCGACCTTTGTGATGAACGAGGGGCGGCAGTTGTTGTTCGGCAATGTCGGCTACAAACTGATCCAGGCCAACGTCGAGGAACTGTTCCGCGACCAGCCCGGCGATGCCGCAAGCTGGTGCTGAAAACGCTATCCTTTTGAAACAAACAGTCTATCGTGCGGGAACCCAACACAGGAGTTTCCCGCATGATCCGTTTTATTGTCGCCTTAACCGTGCTGCTCGCCAGTCCCGCTTGGGCGCAGTTTCAGACCTCCGGTGACCGCCTGTATATCGACTGGCCCGATCTGGACGAGGAATACCAGCCCGGCGCGGAATTCATCGTCCACGCCATCGTGCCGGACGGACGGCCCGAGCAGACGATCTATGTCATTTCGCGTGACCGGAACGGTGATCTGATCCCCTTCGGAGCCTTCGAATGCGGGGCGGAGTTCACTCTGCTGAACAGTTTTACCAACGGTTTCCGTGACATACGCTGCGTTTCTGTCGACGGGGCCGGCAATCGCACGCGCTATACCCTGCGAGTGAAAAACAACGCGGGATACGAACTGGATTAACCTTTCTTCAACCTTTCCCCGCTATAAGGGCGGGGCTAGGCGGGCCGTCAGAGGGCCATTTGGGGTATAATCGCGTCGGGCAAACAGACCATTCAACACCAGCATTTGCCCGATTGTCGGGGATCTGGTGCAGCAGATTTTCGACAGGCCTTGTATCGGGCCGCCCGCGCGATTTGCCACCCTTGCCGATCCGGCTGTTTTATCCCGGACAGCCCACCATGGTCCGAAGCGGACCTCCCCGAGAAAAACACAAAAATGGCGCGGAATCCCTTCGGG
>CAZDLV010000042.1:8495-13554 GCA_964506345.1 uncultured Rhodobacterales bacterium
GTCCGAAGCGGACCTCCCCGAGAAAAACACAAAAATGGCGCGGAATCCCTTCGGGTGCCATATTTTTTGTGCCTAAACGTAGGGTGCGTGGCCCCCACGCACCGATGGAACGCCGCCGAAAGCGCCGCGGGTGGTTTTGCCGAGGATTGGTGCGTGGGGACCACGCACCCTACGCCAGCGCCTTTGCCAGCCGGTTTTGCCGCTCGACTATCGTGCCAAGCTCGACGCGGGTCAGATGGCCCTCGCGCACCACGGCGCGGCCTTCGACGAACAGGTCGCGCACGTTGAACGGGCCGCACAGCACCAGCGCGGCGACCGGATCCCATGACCCCGCCGCCTCCAGCCCCGAGACGTCCCAAACGGCGAAGTCGGCCCGTTTGCCGACCTCCAGCGATCCCAGATCGGGGCGTCCCAGCACCCCGGCCCCGCCGCGTGTGGCGATTTCCAGCGTCTCGCGCGCCGACATGGCGTCGGCGCCATTGGCCACCCGCTGCAACAGCATCGCCTGTCGTGCCTCGGCCAACAGATGTCCCGCGTCGTTGCTGGCCGATCCATCGACCCCCAGCGCCACCTTTACGCCCGCATCCCGCATCGCCCTGACCGGCGCGATGCCCGAGCCGAGGCGGCAGTTGGAACAGGGGCAATGGGCCACGCCGGTGCCGGAACGCGCGAACAGGTCGATTTCCTGCGCGTCCAGTTTCACGCAATGGGCGTGCCAGACGTCGGCGCCGGTCCAGCCCAGATCCTCGGCATATTGTCCGGGGCGCACGCCGAATTTCTCCAGCGAATAGGCGATATCCTCGTCGTTTTCCGCCAGATGGGTGTGCAGCATCACCCCCTTGTCGCGCGCCAGCAGCGCCGAGTCCCGCATCAGTTCCCGCGAGACCGAAAACGGCGAGCAGGGGGCCAGCCCGACGCGCACCATCGCCCCGTCGTGCGGATCGTGAAAGGCGTCGATGACGCGGATGGAATCCTCCAGAATCGCCGCCTCGTTTTCCACCAGCGAGTCCGGTGGCAACCCGCCGTCGCTCTCGCCGATCGACATGGAGCCGCGCGTGGGGTGGAAGCGCAGGCCGACGGTCGCGGCCGCCTCGATCGTGTCCTCCAGCCGCACGCCGTTCGGGAACAGATACAGGTGGTCCGAGGACATGGTGCAGCCCGACAGCGCCAGCTCCGCCAGCCCGACCTGTGCGGACACGAACATCTCCTCCGGTCCCATCCTGGCCCAGATCGGATAGAGCGTCTGCAACCAGCCGAACAGCAGCGCATCCTGTCCGTTCGGCACGGCGCGGGTCAATGTCTGGTAAAGATGGTGGTGCGTGTTCACCAGCCCCGGCGTCACCACGCAGCCCCGCGCGTCGATCACGGTGTCGGCGGTTTCCGGCACTGTGCCAACGGCCTCGATCACCCCGTCGCGGGCGAAAACCCCGCCGGAAACCTCGCGCCGCGCGCCGTCCATTGTCACCACCACCCCGGCGTTTTTTACCAGCACGGTTGCCATTCAGCCCTCCAGCATTCCGGTTACGCTTTTGCGGATATGTTCCGCCATATAGTCGATAAACAGCCGCACCTTGGGGTCCTGCAGGCGCTTGTGCGGATAGATGCAGGCCAGCGGCGTGGGCTCGGGCGGGGTGTCGGGCAGCACCTCGACCAGCGCGCCGCTGGCCAGATGCCGGGCGATCTCGAAACGCGGTTTGTTGACGATGCCCTCGCCGGCCAGCGCCCAGTCGGTCAGCACATCGCCGTCATCGGATTCAAACGGGCCGTGGACCTCGAATTTCTGCAAGCCGTCGGGCATTTGCAGCCGCCAGTAGTATTCCTTCGATCCCGGAAAACGCAGCAACAGGCAGGCGTGGTTGTCGTCGATCAGCGCCTGCGGGCTGCGCGGTGTGCCGCGTTTTGCCAGATACTCCGGCGCGGCGGCCAGCACCCGTGTGCAATCGATAATCCCGCGCATACGGAAATTGGAATCGGGCAGATGGCCGAGGCGGAAGGCGACGTCCAGCGCCTCGGATGTGATATCGACCGAGCGGTCGGACAGGCGCAGGCGCACGTCGATTTCGGGGTATTCGGCGTGGAACCCCGGCACCAGCGGCGCGATCAGGCGCCGCCCGATGCCCAGCGGTGCCGTGACATGGATCGAGCCGCGCGGGGTGTTGGAAACCTCGGCCACGGCGGCCTCGGCCTCGGTGACAGCTTCCAGTATTTTCTGCGCACCGCGATAGAATATCTGCCCCTGTTCGGTGGTGGTCAGCTTGCGCGTCGTGCGGTTGAACAGGCGCACGCCAAGGTGTTGTTCCAGATCCTTGATCCGGTTGCTGGCCACAGCGGGCGAGGCCCGCAGGTCCCGCCCTGCCGCCGACAGCGAGCCGAGTTCCACCACGCGGACGAACATTCTGACGTTGTTCAGATAAGCCATGTCCCCTCCAATACCCTGAATTGCCCTTTATCATTTTCAAACAATTTTTGAAAGTGTGCGGTGTCGAATTCGCTTATATCGCGCGGCGGTTTCTGGCAGCATAGGGCAAATTTCTGGAGGCTTGCGATGTTTGACTACCCGCTGATCATGGAATGGCTGTCGTTTGCTGTGCGCTGGACCCACGTCATCACGGCGATTGCCTGGATCGGCTCGTCCTTCTATTTCATCGCCCTTGATCTGGGGCTGCGCCAGCGCGAGGGGCTGCCCGAAGGGGCCTCGGGCGAGGAATGGCAGGTCCACGGCGGCGGGTTTTACCACATCCGGAAATATATGGTCGCGCCCGAGGCCATGCCGGCGCACCTGACCTGGTTCAAATGGGAAAGCTATGCCACATGGCTGTCGGGCTTCACCTTGTTGATGCTGGTCTATTACAGTCGTGCCAACCTGTTCATGATCGACACGGATGTGATGGAACTGGCCCCGTGGATGGCGATTTCCATTTCTGTCGGTTCGATCATTGGCGGCTGGTTCGCCTATGACTGGTTGTGCAAGTCGAAATTCGGGCAGGACAACACGCGGCTGATGATCCTGCTCTATGTGATCCTCGTGGCGCTGGCGTGGGGCTTTACGCAAGTGTTTTCGGGGCGGGCGGCGTTTCTGCACCTGGGCGCGATCACGGCGACGATCATGACCGCCAATGTGTTTATCACCATCATCCCGAACCAGAAAATCGTGGTGGCCGACCTGATCGCCGGCCGCAAGCCGGATGCGAAATACGGGCGGATTGCCAAGCAGCGCTCGACGCATAACAACTATCTGACGCTGCCGGTGATTTTCCTGATGCTGTCGAACCACTACCCGCTGGCCTTCGGGACGCAATACAACTGGGTGATTGCCTCGCTGGTGTTCCTGATGGGGGTGACGATCCGGCACTATTTCAATACCCGCCACGCGCGCAAGGGCAATCCGGTCTGGACGTGGGTGGCGACGACCGTGCTGTTCGTAATCATCATGTGGCTGTCCACTCTGCCGAAAACCCTGACCGGTGCGGCGCCGGTGCAGTCGCAACTGACACCGCTGCAATCGCGGCTTGTTGCCTCGGCCGATTTCGCCGATGTGCGCGACACTGTGGAAAACCGTTGTGCCATGTGCCACGCGGCCGAACCGTTGTGGGATGGAATCGGGGTAGCACCCAAGGGGGTGGTTCTGGAAACCGACGCGCAAATCGCGGCCCGCGCGGTGCAGATTTACCTGCAAGCCGGACGCAGCCGGGCTATGCCGCCGGGAAATGCCACCTATATGGAAGACAGCGAACGTCGGAAAATTGCCGAATGGTATGAAGCGGCAACCAGAGGGTAAGCCATGAAAATATTGCGCGGGCGGGTTCTGGAGTTTCACGCCGAACCCGCAGCGGCGGAGGATCCCGCCGCCTACAGCTATGTCGGGGACGGGGCGGTTCTGGTCGATCGGGGGCGTATCGTTGCAACCGGCGCTTACGGCGATCTGGTGCGCGAGGGCGTCGAGGTCATCGACCATCGCCCGCATCTGCTGATGCCCGGATTTATCGACACGCACAACCATTTCCCGCAGATGCAGGTGATCGGATCCTACGGCGCGCAACTGCTGGACTGGCTGAACACCTATACCTTCCCCGAGGAAACGAAATTCGTCGACCCCGACCACGCGGCGCGGATTGCCGCGGCCTATTTCGACGAGATGCTGCGCAACGGCACGACGACTCCGGTGGCCTATTGCTCCGTGCATAAAACCAGCGCCGAGGCCTATTTCGCCGAGGCCGCGCGCCGCAACATCCGCGTCCTTGGCGGCAAGGTCCTGATGGACCGCAACGCGCCCGACGGGCTGCTGGATACGGCGCAGACGGGCTATGACGACAGCAAGGCGCTGATCGGAAAATGGCACGGGACGGGCAGGGCGCTCTATGCGGTCACGCCGCGTTTTGCCATCACCTCCAGCCCCGCGCAGCTGGAGTCGGCGCAGGCGCTGCTGGCCGAACATCCCGATTGCTACATGCAGACGCATCTGTCGGAAAACGCCGACGAGATCGCCTATACGATGGAACTGTATCCCGATCATCCCGACTATCTGGGGATCTACGAGCACTACGGTTTGCTGGGGGAAAAGGCGCTGCTCGGCCATTCCATCCACCTGTCGGAGCGCGAGCGCGGCGTGATGCGCGAGACCGGCTCGGTGGCGGTGTTCTGCCCGACCTCGAACCTGTTCATCGGCTCGGGCCTGTTCGACGAGGGCGGGATGCGCAGCGCCGGTGTGCGCATTGCCGTGGCGACGGATATCGGCGGCGGCACCAGCTATTCCATGCTGCGCACGATGGACGAGGCCTACAAGGTCTGCCAGCTACAGGGGCAGAACCTGCCGCCCTTGCTGGCGTTCTATATGCTGACGCTGGGCAACGCCCGCGCGCTGGGGCTGGAGGCCGAGATCGGCACGCTGGCGGCGGGCAGCGAGGCCGATGTGGTGGTGCTGGACGCAAGCGCCACACCGGCGATGGCCCTGCGTATGGAAACGGTCACGACGCTGGCCGAGGAACTGTTCGTCCTGCAAACGCTGGGCGATGACCGTTCCGTCGTGCAGACCTATGTGGCCGGCGAGGCGATGCTTTAG
>CAZDLV010000043.1:0-13510 GCA_964506345.1 uncultured Rhodobacterales bacterium
GTGGGGGAAGCGTTTCGTCCGTAGTTTCAAGGCGAAGGGCAAGGAATACATCGAACCCGAAAATGTTGCCGGAGCGGCGATACCGACAGCGATAATTCTGGGCTGCACGGGTATTGGCGCGATGTTGGGTTCTCCTGCCGTTGGCGGCGTTGTTGGCGCGCTGATTACCAACCAGATGAAGCCCGCCAAAGCTGCGCAGTCGCTTTTGGACTCGCAGGACGATGCGGATTGATCGATTGGCCCACATGTCGGCTCGACCTCGATCTCAACAGCAAACCGTTTGACCCGCCCGCAACTCCTGTTAGGTTTTCGTTCATATTTCAGGGTTACAACCCGTTCATCACAGGAGCCTCCGCATGGGTCTTTTCGATTTTCTTTCGGGCAGGAAACGCCCCGATGCCGGCACGCCGGTTCTGGATGTTGCCGCGCTCAGGGCGGCAATGCTGGCCGTCAACCGCGACAGCGCGCCGTTTCGGGTGACCGAATGCGACGACGGCACCTGCGATCTGGTGGCGGAGTGGAAAATTGTCGATGCGAAATGGTATGAAATCTTCGCCAAGGCAGGCCTCGAAAAGGTTTTCCGCATCAAGATGAAGCTCGACCCCGACACGCACGAAGTCCGCGCCATGGACGAGGAATTCACCGTGGAATGGCGCGCCGGTGTGCCGTCGCTGAGCCTCGCGGTTTCCGGCTTCAAGGGGCAGAAATCCGAGGTTTCTTTCGGCACCGCCTATGCCTTTACCGAGGAATTCAAACCCGGGCAGGTCTACAACTACCGTTTCAACACCGCCGAGATCAAAAAACCGCTGCAACAGGCGGTGCTGGGCAGCGGCTGGGCATGGAGGGGCGTGGCCTTCGGCAAGCTGTAAGCCCCGCCGCACCACGCCCGCCCCCGTGTTATCCGGCGCAGCAGGACAGTTTCGCGACGTCCATGTCGAATGTCTGCGCCGCCAGTTTCAGCCCCTCGACCGTGGTCAGATAGGGGAAAATCATGCCGGCCAGATCGTCGTAGGTCATCCCGGCCTTCAACGCCATCGCCAGCGTCTGGATGCTGTCCGCGCCTTCGGGGGCCAGAATCTGCCCGCCCAGCAACCGCCCTGTGCGCGCCTCGGCAACCAGTTTGATCAGACCGCGCGTGTCGCGTGCCGCCAGCGCGCGCGGAACATTGTCAAGCGTCAGGATAGAGGTTTTGACCCCCAGCCCCGCCGCTTTGGCTTCCTGTTCCGTCATGCCGACACTGGCCAGTTGCGGATCGGTGAACACCACTGCCGGCATGACAGTGTTGTCATAACTGTGCGCAGTGTCCGACATGGCATTTTTTGCCGCCAGCTTTGCGCCGTAAGCCGCCATATACACGAACTGGTCGCGTCCGGTCACGTCACCGGCGGCATACACCCCGTCGCGGGTGGTCCGCATGGCCGGATCGACCTTGATACCGCCGTTCGGCAGGGTTTCGATTCCCGCCGCCGGCAGGTTCAGCGACCCGCTGTTGGGCGTGCGACCGGTTGACACCAGCAGCTTTTCCGCCGTGACCGTTTCGGGCGTGCCGTCGCGATCCACATGCAACACAATCCCGTCGGCGGTTTCCTCGATACGGGTATAGGTGATACCCTTGATTAGCGTGATCCCCTCGTCGGCCAGATATCCGCTCAGGGCGTCGGAAATTTCCGGCTCGGCCGCGGGCAGCAGGCCGCGACGGCTGACCAGGGTTACGGCCACACCGGCGCGGGCATAAATCTGGCCGATTTCCGCGCCGATATATCCGGCACCGATAATCATCAGCGATTTTGGCAGGGTCTCCAGCTCCAGCGCCGAGGTGCTGTCCAGATACGCCACATCGGCCAGTCCGGCGATATCCGGCACCGCAGGGCGCGCGCCTGTGGCAAGGATGATCCTGTCGCCGGCCAGCGGTTTTCCGTCCACTTCCAGCGTGCCGTCGGCGGTAAATCCGGCTTTCCCCTCGATATATGTCAGGGTTTCGTAAGACGGCAACACGTCACTGTATTTCGCCCCGCGCAACGTATCGACCAGCGCCTGTTTCTGTGCGACGGCAGCGGCCCAGTCGGTGATTTCCGCGCGTGCCGATATGCCGTCGAAACGGCTGGCGGCTTTGGCTGTGTGCAGCGGCTCCACCGTGCGGATCAGTGCCTTGGACGGCACGCAGCCGATATTCACGCAGGTGCCGCCGATGGTGCCGTGGCCAACCAGCGCCACAGATGCACCGGTGTCGGCGATGGTGATAGCGGCGGAAAATCCGGCGGAACCGGCCCCGACCACAATAGCGTCGTATTTTTTGTCAAAAACGGTCATTTCGCGACCCTTTCGTTGCCACGGCGCAGATACAGGGCGTAGCCAACCAGCAACGCCACAGCCAGGCCGAGGATGATGTAAAGAAACCTGAATTTCAGCGCCAGCAATCCGGCGGAAAACACCACGACCAGAATGGCGATTGCCAGCTTGGGCGAGGTGCCGCGACGTGGCGATTGCAGATACAGCGCGTGCGCGATTACCCCCATAAAGGTGAACAGCAAGGGAAAGACCACATAGTCGATTCCGCCGATCAGGCCGGATAATCCGGCAACACCGAACCCGATGACCAGCACCGGAGTGAAACAGCAAACAGCGGCCACCAGGCTGCCGTAAAGGCCGACCTTCATCATTTTCCTGCCGTCGTTTCCGGCGTTTTCCGCGATAGTTTTTTCGGACATTGAATTTCCTTTGGAGTGCCGGGCGTCAGCTTCCGGTATAGACTTCGGACGGGTAACCGTAATCGGCGGTTGCCTGCAAAATGGCGTCGATGGTGGTGACCGCGTCGTCATAGACCACCACGGCGGATTGTTGTTCCAGCGATACGGTTACGGTCTGCACGCCGTCCACTGCCGAAATGGCACCTTGAACGATCAGCGGGCAACTGGGGCAGGTCATGCCGTAAACGGTCAGTTTTACCTCGACAATCGCGGCGGATACCGCGCTGGCGGCAAATATGAACGAGGCGGCAAGGGCGCCGGTCAGGATCTTGTTCATCGGGGTTCCTTTTTGTCTAGAATACATAGGGGGAAATTACGGGCAGGATCCACGACCAGAACGTCGCGATCAGCACCATGACGGTCGAAAACCACAAAACGGTTTTTACCAGCCGGTTCGGCAACGGGCGCGCACAGGCATCGCCGGTGGCGCAGGCTTTGCGGGGTTTGAAATACACCAGCCAGAACCCGTAGGCGAGCATGGCAAAGGTCGCCGCCTCGAAATACGGTTTCATCGGGGAAAGCTGCGTCAACTGGCCGATCCACGCGCCGCTGGCCCCCATGGTGAACAGCAGCAGCGGAATGACGCAGCAGGAGGACGCGCCGATCGCGCCGAGGATCCCGCCAGCCGCAACCAGCCGGGTTTTCCGGGTTTCGTCCGCTGGCGGAAGTGCCGCGGCGACAGGGGAATGTTCTGCGGTATTGCTCATGATTCTTCTCGCAATTGTCGTTGATGGGCGATATATGCGATCTGTAGCAACTACAGATGCAAGAGGAAATTTGCACCATGGGCGAAAAACTTCGCGGATATGCGATTGGCGAGATGTCGGCACGCACCGGCGTCAACATCGAAACGATACGGTATTACGAACGCATCGCCCTGATGCCGGAACCGGACCGCACCGCCGGCGGCAATCGCCAGTATAACCATGACCAGCTAAAGCGGCTTTCGTTCATCCGCCGCAGCCGCGACATCGGCCTGACCCTGTCCGAAATCCGTTCCCTGCTGGAAATGACCGAGCGCGAGGATTTCACCTGTTCCGAGGTCCACGACCTGACGGTCCGCCATCTGGAAAACATCCACGAGAAAATCGCCACCCTGCACGAACTGGAAAAAACCCTCGGGGCGATGGCCGCCCGGTGCAGCCGTGGCGAGGTGCCGGATTGTCCGGTGATCGATACGTTGTTCGCGCTATAGCGCCAGTTCGCTGATCGGGATGAACGGGAAAAACGCGCCGCCCGACCAGATGCCGAACCAGTCCTTGCCGTCCACGGTGTGTGCCTCGCCCAGATCGACAAGCCGGTAAAAGCTTTTCCTGTCGATCAGCGCTTCCAGATTGGTGCGCACCAGCACATAGGGCGACGGCTCGCCGGTTTCGGGGTCGCGCACCAGTCGCACGGGATGGTCCGGTCCGGCGGTTACGGTCTCGTCCACGTTGGTTTCGAATGTGATATTCTGTGCGTTACCGTCGCCCTCGGCGGTGAAATCCACGGCAACAAACGGTGCATCGTCAACGGTTATCCCGACCTTTTCGACCGGCGTGACCAGAAAATAGGAATCGCCGTCTTTGCGTAAAATGGTGGAAAACAGCTTCACCAGCGGTTTGCGCCCGATCGGTGTGCCAAGATAGAACCACGTTCCGTCCCGCGCGATCCGCATATCCAGATCGCCACAAAACGGCGGGTTCCACAAATGCACCGGCGCCGGCCCGCGTGTTTTGGCGGCGGCACCGGCTGCGGCGGCAATGCTGTCCGCGGTAACGGTTTTCTGAGCGGGTTCCGGCATGATATCTGCTGTTCTGTTCTTGTGTGCTGTAAGGTAAGCATGCATCAATACGGTTACAATCGGGCGCAGAAAAAATCTGGAGGCGGGCTTGGATATCGCAGACGTTGAAAACATCGCGGAAAAACTGGTGGCGGCGCGTGAAATGGTGTCACGCCGGGTGATCGGGCAGGACCGCGTGGTCACACAATCCCTGATTGCCATCCTGTCGGGCGGCCACGGCCTGCTGGTCGGCGCCCCCGGACTGGCCAAAACCCGGCTGGTCGAGGCAATGGGAACCGTTCTGGGACTGGGAAGCCGCCGCGTGCAGTTCACGCCGGACCTGATGCCCGCCGATATCCTCGGGGCCGAGGTGCTGGAAACCGCCGCCGACGGCAGCCGCGCCTTCCGGTTTATCGAGGGTCCGGTGTTCTGCCAGTTGCTGATGGCCGACGAAATCAACCGCGCCAGTCCGCGCACGCAATCGGCCCTGTTGCAGGCCATGCAGGAACACCACGTCACCGTTGCCGGACAGCGCCGCGACCTGCCGCGCCCGTTTCATGTGCTGGCAACGCAAAACCCGATAGAACACGAAGGCACCTATCCGCTGCCCGAGGCGCAGCTGGACCGGTTCCTGTTGCAAATCGATGTCGTCCATCCCGACCGCGATGCCGAACGGGCGATTGTGCTGGCCACCACCGGCGCGCAGGACACACCGGTTACGCCCGTTCTTGACACCGGCGGGGTTCTGGCCGCGCAAGAGGCCGTGCGCCGGATGCCGGTTGGCGACAGTATCATCGAGGCGATCCTCGATATCGTGCGCGCCGCACGGCCGGACGCTGCGGCGGACGACCTGGTGCGCCGCTCTGTCAGCTGGGGGCCAAGCCCGCGCGGCGCGCAGGCCTTGTCGCTGGCGGTGCGCGCGCGCGCCCTGCTGGACGGGCGGTTCGCGCCGACACTGGAAGATGTCGCGGCACTGGCGCATCCGGCGCTGCGTCACCGTATGGCGCTGGGCTTTGCCGCGCGTGCCGAGGGGGTGCGTATCGACGACATTATCGCCGCGCTGACAACGCGCGCCACCGGCATCGAGTGCGCCGCGTGACCACGCCTGCGCCGTTATCCCTGCGCCGCGACGCCGAACATCTGGCCGCGGCGCTGCCGCCCCTGCTGGTGGCGGCAAAACGTCTGGCGTCCGGTGTGGCGGCGGGGGTTCACGGGCGGCGGCGCTCGGGGGCGGGCGAAAGTTTCTGGCAATACCGGCAGGCCCTGCCCGGCGATTCACTGGCCACGATCGACTGGCGCCGCTCGGCCCGTTCCGACACCCTGTTTATCCGCGAACGCGAGCAGGAGGCGGCGCATACCGTCGCATTCTGGGCCGATTCCGCGTTGTCTATGGACTATGCCAGTGCGCCCGACCTCGCGTCCAAGGGTGCGCGCGCAAGCCTGCTGGCGCTGGCGCTGGCGATCCTGTTGCACAACGGCGGCGAGCGCATTGCCTTTCCCGGCACCATTGCCGCCGACCCGCGTCGCGGTGGCCGGCATTTGCAGCGGATCACCCGCGCCCTGACGGCGCCGCCGTCCCCGCGCGCCGAATACGGGACACCGCCGCTGACCGGGCCGTTGAAACCCGCCGCCTGTGTGTTTTTCTCGGATTTCCTCGGCCCCGAGGAGCAGGTGTTCGCAGCGCTGGCCAAGGCCGCCGAAAACTGCCACAGCGGATTTATCGTGCAGGTCCTTGATCCGGCCGAGCAGGAATTCCCCTTTGACGGCCGCGTAATATTCGAAAGCATGGCGGGTGGTGTCAGATTCGAGACCCACCGCGCCGCCGCCCTGCGCGCCGGCTATCGTGCGCGGCTGGCCGCGCGCCGCGCCGCGTTGCAAATATTCGCGCGAAAATCCGGCTGGCATTATCTGGAACATATCGCGGACGACAGCCCGCAACCGGTGGTGCTGGCGATATACGCGGCAATCGGGGGGCAGGTATGACCCCCGGCCCGCTGGTATTTCTGTCGCCGTGGTTGCTGGCGGGGCTGGCGGTCCTGCCGGTGTTGTGGTGGCTGTTGCGCGCCACCCCGCCGGCGCCGCGCCATCTGAAATTTCCGGCGGTGCGTTTGTTGTTGGGGCTGGACAGCCCCGAGAAGGTCGCCGACAAAACGCCGCTGTGGTTGTTGTTGCTGCGGATGCTGGCACTGGGGCTGGCGATTGTCGCCTTTGCGGAACCGGTGCTTGATCCCGCCAGCCGTCCGGCGGGGCAGGGGCCGTTGCTGGTGGTGATGGATGGCGGCTGGGCCAGCGCGCCGGACTGGTCCGCGCGGCTGGAGGCGGCGCAAACCCGGCTGGAGCAGGCAGCGCGTGCCGGTCGCCCGACGGTTTTTGTGTCGCTGGCACGCCCGTTGCCACAGGGTGCCGGTCTGCCGTTTCGCGATGCACGCGACTGGCTGGCGACGCTGCGCGGGTTGACGCCGCAGGCATGGCCACCGGATCGTGCCGGTTTCCGGCGCTGGCTGGCGGCGCGCGACGGGCGGTTCGATACATGGTGGCTGAACGACGGTCTGTCCTATGGTGCGGATGCGGTGGCGGGTGATCTGGCGCGCCGCGGGACCGTGCGCGTGGTGCAAACCCCGCGCAGCCCGCTGGCGCTTCAGGCCCCCGAAATCCGCGACGGTCGACTTGCCACCACGGTTGTCGGTATGGCGCAACCGGTCGCGCGGCCCCTGACGTTCAAGGTAACAGGAAAGTCGCCGGACGGGGTCGCGGTGGTGCTGGCGCGCAAAACCGTGACCCTGCCGGCTGGTGCGACCTCGGTTGATGTGGCCTTCGATTTGCCGCTGGAACTGCGAAACCGTGCCAGCGCGATCGTGCTGGAGGGCCGGCCCTCGGCCGCATCGGTGGCTTTGGCGGGCGACAGTTTGCGACGGCGCAAGGTGGCGCTGGTCGGGACGGGCGGGCAGGAAGGGCCGCAGCTCGTCTCGCCGCTGTTCTATCTGGAAAAGGCGCTGGCGCCCTCGGCGGAACTGGTCAAGGCGGATCTGGGCGACAGTTTGCTGGGCGCGCCGGATGTGATCATCATGGCCGATGTCGGGCGCCTGTCCGACAGTTCGATCGCCAGAGTACAGGCATGGATCGCTCAGGGCGGGGTGCTGATCCGCTTTGCCGGACCGCGCCTTGCCGCGGGCAGCACGGGGCAGGGCGGGGATCCGTTGTTGCCGGTGCGCTTGCGCGCGGGGGACCGTAATCTTGGCGGGGCAATGTCGTGGGGCGAGCCCAAACATTTGCGCGCCTTTCCCGCCAACAGCCCGTTCGCCGGCTTGCGTGTGCCGCCGGATGTGACCGTATCGGCGCAGGTGGTGGCGCAGCCGTCACCGGATCTGGCGGCCCGCACGCTTGCCTCGCTGGAGGACGGGACGCCGCTGGTGACGGCGCGCGACATCGGCAAGGGGCGCGTGGTGTTGTTTCACACGTCGGCCAATGCGGAATGGTCGAGCCTGCCGCTGTCGGGGCTGTTCGTGCAAATGCTGGAACGTCTGGCAACCGGCAGCGGCGGCGCGGCGGGCAAGGTTGATCTGGCAGGGCGTGACTGGACGCCGGAACGGGTGCTGGACGGGTTCGGGCAGATTGCCGGTGCGGTCAATCCGGTGCCGGTCGGTGGGGCGCGGCTTTCCCGCGCTGTCGGTATCGACGCACCGCCCGGCATTTACCGCGCGGGCAACCAGGCCGCTGCCATCAACGTTCTGCGCGCAGGCGCGCGGTTGCGGCCGCTTGACCTGCCGGCGGGACTGTCGGTCCGGATCCTTGGCGGCACAACGGCGCGGGCGTTCAAGCCGGTGTTGCTGCTGCTGGCGCTGGGGTTGCTGCTGCTGGATATCCTTGCCACGTTGGCGGTTACGGGGCGGTTGCGGCGCGCGCCTGTGACTGCCGGTCTGGGGCTGTTGCTTCTGGTCGGGGTGCTGCCCCTTGACGAGGCGCGCGCAGGCACCGACGATCTGGCGCTGCGCGCTGCCAATGCGACGGTTCTGGCCTATGTCGTGACCGGCGATCCGCAGGTTGACCGCATCAGCGCCGCCGGTCTGCGCGGGTTGGGACAGGTGTTGTTCCGGCGCACCTCGATTGAAACCGCATCGCCGATCGGTGTCGATGTGGCGACCGACGAATTGGGGTTTTTCCCGCTGTTGTACTGGCCGGTTACAGATACGCAACAGGGGTTGCCGGACACCACGAGCGAGCGGGTGAACCGGTATCTGGCACAAGGCGGGATGATCGTGTTCGACACGCGCGACGCGGGGTCCGCGGGCGCCAACGCCCGCGCGCTGCGGCGGTTGACAGCAACCCTCGATATTCCGCCGCTGGAGCCGGTGCCCAAGGATCACGTTCTGACCCGTTCGTTTTACCTGTTGCAGGATTTCCCCGGCCGGCGGACCGGCGCGCCCGTCTGGGTCGAGGTCTCGACGCCCGCGCCCGCCGACGGACGGTTTGCCAGCGTCAACGACGGGGTTTCGCCGGTGATCATCGGGGCTAACGACTGGGCTGCCGCGTGGGCGGTAACGCCGGATGATCGTCCGATGTTCCGGATCGGGGACGGTATCGCCGGTGACCGGCAACGCGAAATGGCGCGCCGGTTCGGGGTCAATCTGGTGATGTATGTGATGACCGGCAATTACAAATCCGATCAGGTGCATGTGCCGGCGCTGCTGCAAAGGCTCGGCCAATGAACGGCACAATCACATACGCGCCATTTCTGCCGGCGCAGGTTCTGCTGGTGCTTGCCTTGCTTGCTGTCGCTTTGCTGGCGCTGGCCGCATGGCGCGGGTTGCGCGGCTGGTTTTTGCGCGCGCTGGCGGCGCTGGTGTTGCTCGGTGCGCTGGCCAATCCGTCGTACCGGCAGGAAACCCGCCGCCCGCTGGCCGATGTGGTGTTTCTGGTGGTTGACGAAACCGCCAGCCAAAGCCTGCCGGAACGCACGGCGCAGACCGTGGCGGCGCGTGCCGCGATATTGGACAATTTTGCCCGCCAGAGCCTGGCACCGCTGAAGGTGGTGACGGTTACCGTGCGCGACACGCCGGCAAATGCCACACCGCGCGGGACGCTGGTGATGCAGGCACTGCGCGATGCGGCGGGCGATGTCGCGCCGGACCGGATTGCCGGCGCGGTGGTGATCAGCGACGGGCGTATCCATGATCTGGCACCGCTGACGGATTTTCCGGCGCCGGTGCATTTGTTGCGAACCGGCCGGCCGCAGGACTGGGACCGTCGTCTGACGCTGGAAAATGCGCCGGCTTTCGGGATTGTCGGGGAAAAGGTCGCGATGACCCTGCGGATCGAGGATACGGGTGCGGTGCCGGATTCCGGCGGTTTTGCCACGGTGACGGCCTCGGTTGATGGCGGGCCGGTGCAGACCGTGCGCCTGAAAACCGGCGAGCCGGCGTCGGTGAACCTGCCGGTTACCCACGCGGGTATCAACATTCTGACGCTGGAAACACCGGTCATCGACGGCGAGGTTACCGGCCGCAACAACCGCGTGGTTGTTACCGTCAACGGCATCCGCGACCGTTTGCGGGTGCTGCTGGTCTCGGGCGAGCCGTATGCGGGCGAGCGCACCTGGCGCAATCTGTTAAAGGCGGATGCGGCGGTTGATCTGGTGCATTTCACTATCCTGCGGTCGCCCGACAAACAGGATGGCGTGCCGGAAAACGAAATGTCGCTGATTGCCTTTCCGACGCGCGAACTGTTCATGGACAAAATCCGGAGCTTCGACCTGATCGTGTTCGACCGTTACCGTTTGCGCGGTATCCTGCCCGACGCCTACCTGCAAAATATCGTGCGCTACGTCGAGGGCGGCGGGGCCGTGCTGGTGACTACCGGACCGGAATTCGCCGGTGCCGACAGCCTTGCAAAGTCGTCGCTGGGGGCGATCCTGCCGGCGGTGCCGACCGGGCGGATTTACACACGCGGATTTCTGCCCCGTGTCTCGACACCGGGTCGCCGGCATCCGGTTACCATGGGCTTGCGGGCGCTGGCCGCTGATCCTGCCGGTCCCGATATCCCGGACTGGGGCCGCTGGTTTCGCCAGATCGGGCTGACACAGCGGTCGGGGAACGTGGTGATGGACGGGGTGGATGGCCAGCCGTTGCTGATCCTTGACCGGGTCGGGGACGGGCGCATTGCGTTGCTGGCCTCGGATCAGGTCTGGCTGTGGTCGCGCGGGGTCGAGGGGGGCGGACCGCAGGCGGAATTGTTGCGCCGTCTTGCCCACTGGCTGATGAAAGAGCCGGAACTGGAAGAGGAAGCCCTGACAGCCCGGGCGCTTGGCCGGCAAGTCACTGTCGCCCGCCGCTCGCTGGGGCAGGTGCCGCCTGCCGTTACATACACCGCACCGTCCGGCGCGACCGGCAGCGCCGCGCTGGCGTCCACGGGAACCGGAAGCTGGCAAACGGTGTTTGATGCCACCGAGAACGGCATCTACAAAATCCGCAACGGCGACCAGACCACCCTTGTGCCGGTCGGCCCTGCCGCCAGCCGCGAATTCGCGCGACCGGTCGGGGTCAGCAAGGATCTGGCCGCGCTGGTGAAAAACAGCGGCGGCGGGGTGTTTCGCCTGTCGGACGGTATCCCCGAGGTCCGCCGCACCCGTTTTGCCCGCGTTGCGGCCGGTAATGGCTGGCTCGGCCTGCCCCGTCGCGACGCCTACACGGTCGAGGACATCCGCCTGACCCCGCTTGCCCCCGGCTGGCTGGTGCTGTTGCTGGTTGCGGGGTTGTCGCTGTGGGCGTGGCGGTTCGAGAGTCGTTAGCCCGCGATTTCCGCCATCACCGCCAGAAACCGCGCCACTTCGCCGATGGTATTGTAGTGGCACATGGACACCCGCACGCAATCCGCCAGCCCCAGCGGGTCCAGCACATTGCGCGAATAATGGTCGGCACGCCGGATGTGGGTGCGGATGCCCTCGGCGTTCAGCCGCGCGACCACCTCTGCCGTGTCCACGCCGTTCACCACCAGCGAGACCAGCCCCTCGCGCGCCGGATTGTCCACGCCGCCGACGATTTCCACCCGCTCCATATCCGCCAGCCCTTTCAGGTTGCCGGTGCCGTGCAGCATAGCCCCGGTCAACGCTGCCTCCTGTGCATGGATTGCCTCGCCTGCCGCCTCGATTTTTGCGCGCGGCCCGGTGGCGTCCGAAACCTCGCTGCCCAGCCACTCGAAGTATCGCACCACATCGGAAAACGTCGCATAGGCGCCGGTGTCGCGGGTGCCCATTTCCCAACTGTCGGCAGGGGCGCCGTCCAGTTTCTGGTGCGGCAGGGCGGCGAGCCGCCCGGACAGCCACGCAATGCCGTAACCGTGACGCGAGAACATCTTGTAGGGCGACACCACATAGCCGTCGATGGCGTAGCTGTCGATATCCAGCCGCCCGTGCGCCGCATGTTGAATCCCGTCCACGATGATAAAACAGTCGGGCGAGACAGCACGGATCGCCGCCGCGATTTCCGCCACATCGACGCCCATCCCCGTCACCGGCGAGGTATGCAAAATCGTCGCGACCCTTGTATCCGCCCCGATACGGGGCAGGTAGTCCGCCGCCCGCACGGTGCCGGTCGCATCGTCATGCGGCACGCAAATATACCGCATCCCCGCCGCATCGGCCCATTTCGCTGCCGCCGAGCGCGAGGCCGGATGTTCCAGTGTGGAGCCAACCACCGTGCCGGTGCCCGCCCCCAGACAGGCGGCGCGGATCAGGCGGAACAGCAGCTCCGTGCCGCTTTCGCCCGCGATGAATTGCCCGCCGGTGGCATTCATGAACAGCGCCATGTCCGCCTTGGCCTGCGCGATTACCCCGACCAGTGCCTGCGAGGCCGGATTGTCCCGCCCCTGATTGTCGGGAATCGCCGCAAAGCGGGCCGAGGTTTCCACCACCGAATTCAGGGTCAACGCCCCGCCGGCGTTTTCAAAGAAAATGCGCGGCCCCTGGAACGGGCAGGCGTCAACATGGGCAAAGCGGGCGCGAACGGAATCGCAAAGCGGGTCGGGGAAAGGCATTTCAGGTTCCTGTGATGATTTTCGCCGACAGTAGGAGCGGGAATTTTCCTTTGCAATATCTATAAATTGGTAACATAAGTTTACCAAAGAGAGGGTCCATGCAGCTTCCAGAACCAGATCAGGGCATCCTTGCCCGCAAGCAACAGATTGTCACCCGCCTGCAATCGGTCCTGCCCGAAGGGGCGGTGATCGCCGACGAGCAGGAAGTCAAAGCCTATGAATGCGATGCGCTCAGCGCCTATCGCTGTCCGCCACTGGTGGCTGTGCTGCCTGCCAGCACCGAAGAAGTCGCCGCCGTTCTGAAAATCTGCCACGACGAAGGCGTTCCTGTTGTTCCGCGCGGCTCCGGCACCTCGCTGGCCGGGGGGGCGTTGCCGACGGCGGATTCGGTTATCCTTGGCGTGTCGCGCCTGAACAGGGTGCTGGAGACCAACTATGACGACCGCTATATTCGCGTGCAGTCGGGCCGCACCAACCTGTCGGTGACCGGCGCGGTCGAGGCGATGGATTTTTTCTATGCTCCCGACCCCTCGTCGCAACTGGCCTGCGCCATTGCGGGCAATATCGCCATGAACTCCGGCGGGGCGCATTGCCTGAAATACGGTGTCACCACCAACAACCTGATGGGTGTGACCATGGTGACGATGGAAGGCGAGGTGATCGGGATCGGCGGGGCGCATCTGGACGCTGCCGGTTACGACCTGCTGGGCCTGATCACCGGTTCCGAAGGGCAGCTTGGCGTTGTGACCGAGGCCACCCTGCGCATCCTGCACAAACCCGAAGGCGCGCGCCCCGTGCTGATCGGTTTTGATTCCAACGAGGTTGCGGGGGCCTGTGTCTCCGACATCATCAAGGCGGGCATTCTGCCGGTGGCGATCGAATTCATGGACCGTCCCGTCATTCGCGCCGCCGAGAATTTTACCCACGCGGGCTATCCCGATGTGGAGGCCCTGCTGATCGTCGAGGTTGAAGG
>CAZDLV010000044.1:0-13470 GCA_964506345.1 uncultured Rhodobacterales bacterium
GAAGGCTTGCGCCAGTGTCAGGTCCAGCGGATAGGCGAAACGTTTGCCCGCCAGCGCGATTTCCCCGAGGAAATCGCCGAAACGGGGGCGCAGCTCGGCCAGATAGGTGTCGTCGTCCATGGCGGAAATCGCTTCGGCGCGGTCGGTTGCCTCGGTCCAGACGATCGAGGAGCGGTTGCCCGGCAGCGGCAGGATCGCCAGCGGTCCGGCGGGCATGAAGAACTGGTGCGCCACCCCGTTGTGCGGTTTTTCGTGGCTGATGGCGCAGACCTGTCCGGTCTGGCGGTAGTCCTTGCGCAGGCGCGGGATTCCGGCGCGCGCGGCCGTGCCGCTGCGCCGTCCGTCACAGCCGACGATCAGGCGGGCGGTGATGTCCTGCCCGTCATCCAGCGTCACGGTCGCATGACCTGCCCCTGTGGTTTGCGAAACAACGGTTCGCCCGGCGATATGGGTGATCAGGGGGTCGGCATCGACGGCCTCCAGCAGGGTGCGGCGCAGGTATCGGTCCTCGACCATATGGCCCATCGGCCCTTCGCCGACCTCGCGATGGTCGAAATGCAGGAAAAACGGCGAGGCACCCTCGCCCGCGCGCCCGTCCGATACCATGATGTCCAGCATCGGCTGGCTGTTCCCTGCCAGCCCGCCCCACAGATCCAGCGCCCGCAGCATGTTGACCGAGGTCAGCGACAGCGCATAGGAACGCCCGTCGAACGCGGGATCCTCGCGCACGGTTTTCGGCATGGCATCGACAATCACGCTGGCAATGCCGCCGCTGGCCAGCGCGAGCGCAAGGGCGGGACCGTTCAGGCCGCCGCCGACGATCAGGACTTCGGTATCGGTTTTCATGGGTTTTTCTTACGCCCCCGATTGCGGGAATGTCCACAAGCGATTAGCGTTGCCGAAAATGCGGAGGGAAAGATGAACGAGTGGTTAACCAAAAGCGCCTGTGATCTGGGTCGTGCCATCGGCGCGGGGCAGGTCGATCCCGTGGAACTGGCCGACGCCTATCTGGCTGCTATCGAAGCCCATCCCTACCGCGACCGGATTTATGCCCGTGTGACGCCGGAACGGGCGCGGGCGGAGGCTGCTGCCGCCTCGACACGGGCAAAGGCCGGAACACGGCGCGGGCTGCTGGATGGCGTGCCGGTCAGCTGGAAGGACCTGTATGACACCGCCGGTATCGTGACCGAGGCGGGCAGCGCTCTGCTGAAAGGCCGCGTGCCCGATCGCGACGCCGAGGTGCTGGAAAACGCCACGCGGGCCGGTCTGGTCTGTCTGGGCAAAACGCATATGACGGAACTGGCGTTCTCGGGGCTGGGGCTGAACACGGTGACGGCGACCCCGCCCAACTCGATTGACCCCGAACTGGTGGCAGGGGGATCGTCGTCCGGCGCGGCGACCTCGGTGGCCTTCGGTCTGGCGGCGGCGGGGATCGGCTCGGACACCGGCGGGTCTGTGCGTCTGCCGTCTGTCTGGAACGATCTGGTCGGGCTGAAAACCACCCATGGCTGGCTGTCCACACGCGGCGTCGTGCCCCTGTGCGAGAGCTTCGACACCGTCGGCCCGCTGTGCCGCACGGTGGAGGATGCCGCCGCGCTGACCGCTGTGATGGCGGGCGAGGCGGTGCCGGATCTGGCCGGTGCATCGCTGGAAAACCGGCGTTTTGCCATACTGGATACCGTCGCGATGGAAACCCTGCGCCCCGAACCACGCGCCGCCTTTCTGGCCGCTGTCGCGCAACTGGAATCCGCCGGCGCGGTAATCGAACGCATCCGGATGCCGGAGGTGGCCGAGGCGATGGCGCTGGCGGGGTGCGTCTATACCACCGAAGCCTACGCCGAATGGGGCGCCGCGATCGAGGCCGATCCGCAGGCCATGTTCGCGCCGATCCGCGAGCGGTTCCGCGCGGGGGCGGCCTATTCGGGTATCGAGTTCGTGCGCTCGTGGCGGCGGTTGCGGCAATTGCGACGGATTTATCTGGAAAAAACCGCGCGTTTCGATGCGGTGCTGGTGCCGACATCGCCGATCCTGCCGCCAAACATCGCACGACTTGAGGCCGACCACACCTATTTCATAGCGGAGAACCTGCTGGCGCTGCGCAACACCCGTATCGGCAACCTGATGGGGCTGGCCGTGCTGACCCTGCCGACGGCGACGCCCGCCTGTGGTGTGGCGGTAATGGTGCCGCCACTCAAAGACCGGCGCGCGCTGCGGCTGGGGGCGGCGATGGAGGCGGTTGTGCGGGGGTGATGCTGCTGCGGAATCGGCATTATTTTCGGGCTTTCAAAACCACTAAACCGGTTTAGTGGTTTTGTAGGGTGCAATTTATCAAGCGAAATCAAAATGATATCGGAAGCCAAATCGTAAACAATTTCTTACCCCCGCTTCGGCGCCAATCGCAACGCAGACTGGACCCGCACCCGCCTTCCCTGTAAACTGGCCGCAAAGGGGCATTCAGACCCCGTGAATTCGAGGCGATAGATGCAGTATCCCACCCGGTTTTCGGACCTGCCGGAATATGCTTTCCCGCGTTTGCGCGCTCTGCTGGACTCCCATGCAGGCGGCGGCGGGCCGTTGCATATGTCCATTGGCGAGCCGAAACACAAATTCCCCGCTTTCGTGCCGGAAATGCTGGCGGAACATGCCGAAGGCTTCAACAAATACCCGCCCAACGACGGTTCGCCCGAATTGCGCGGTGCGATTGCCGACTGGCTGGCGCGGCGTTTCGGCATCAGCCGCCCCGATCCCGACCGCAACATCCTGTCGCTGAACGGCACCCGCGAGGGGCTGTTCAACGCCGCGCTGGCGCTCTGTCCCGAAACCAAGAACGGCAAACAGCCGGTGGTCCTGCTGCCGAACCCGTTCTACCAGTGCTACGCCGTCGCGGCGCTGGCGGCGGGGGCCGAGCCGGTGTTTGTGCCTGCGCCCGAAGACAACGGTTTTCTGCCCGATTTTGCTGCCGTGCCCCGCGACCTGCTGGAGCGCACGGCGATTGTCTACATGTGTTCGCCGTCGAATCCGCAAGGGGCGGTGGCCGATGACGCTTATTGGCAGGCGCTGCTGGCGCTGGCGGAGCAACACGATTTCCGTGTGTTCGCAGACGAGTGCTATTCCGAAATCTACCGCGATACCCCTCCCGACGGCGCGCTGAAGGCGTCGGAAAACATGGGGGGCGATCCCGAGCGGCTGACGGTGTTCCACTCGCTCTCCAAACGCTCCAACCTGCCGGGATTCCGCAGCGGCTTTGCTGCCGGCGGCGCAAAATCCATCGCGGAAATGAAACAGTTGCGCAATTACACCGGTGCGCCGGTGCCGCTGCCGATCCAGCAGGTGAGCGCCGCGGTCTGGGCCGACGAGGCACATGTGGCGGAAAACCGGAGGCTTTATAAACGAAAATTTGACATTTCGGACCGAATTCTGGGAGAGTTGCCCGGATACACCTCGCCCGTGGCCGGATTCTTCCTCTGGCTGAAGGTCGGGGATGGCGAGGCGGCGGCGCTGAAATTGTGGCGCGAAACCGGTGTGCGGGCCTTGCCGGGGGAATACCTGTCGCGCGATACAGACGCGCGGTTGGGGGGCGGTAATCCGGGTAAAGCGTATTTGAGAGTGGCTCTGGTGGCCGACGAAGGCGATGTGGAGCGCGGGTTGAACGCAATCCGCGCCTGTCTGGGCCGCGAACTGGGCGGGGATATTTAAGGTATGGCAATGGCATTGACAGCACGCAAAACACCGAAGAAACGCAAGAAGCTGGTCGGCAAAAAGGCCGAGGCCGCCATGCGCAAACGCGGGGTCGAGGCGCTGGGGTTTCTGCTGGTTTTGCTGGGTGCCGCGTTCGCGACCTTGCTGGTTACCTATTCCCCCGACGATCCCAGCTTTTTCACCGCCACGGATGCCGCACCGCAAAATATGCTGGGTGTGACCGGATCGTATATCGCCGACCCGCTGCACCGCGCGCTGGGTTGGGCCGCATATGGCGTGCCGCTGGCGTTGCTGGTCTGGGGCGGACGTTTGATGTTGCATCGCGGGCAGGAGCGGGCCGTCTGGCGCGGCATCTTTGTGCCATTGGCAATTTTCGCGGGGGCGGTTTTCGCCGCCTCGAACGTGCCGCCCGCCGGATGGACCTATGAGTACGGGCTGGGCGGGCTGGTCGGGGATGCATCGCTGCAATTTCTGGTGGCGCTCCTGCCCGGTGACCTGTCGCTGGCGCTGCTGGTAACAACGGTTTCACTGGCATTACTGGTGGCGTTCGCCGCCGCCTACACGCTGGGCATGAACTGGGGCGAGTGCAAAACCTGTAGTCGCGGCATGTGGCATGGTTTTGTTACCGCCTATTCCGGCCTGCGCTGGCTGGTTGGACGGTTATGGGCATTGCTGGTGGCCATTCTGGCATTTCTGGGGGCCAAAAGCCTGCAAACCGCACAAAAGGCCCGCGAGGTGCGGCGGCAAAAGGCGGTCGAGGCAAAGGCGCGCAAGACGCGCGACCCGCAGATGGCCGACGATGGTGCCGCGCCCGATACCGATACACGGCTGAGCGCCAAAATCGCCGCGGTGGTGCGGGCGCGCAAGGGGGATGCCGCTGCCCGTGCCGACGATATCCCGCTGTATGGCAACGCGGTGGAACAGTTCGCGCCGGTAGTTGACGACGAACCGCCGGTAACCAGCCGACCGAAAGTGCTGAAAAATCCGGTGCCGCGCGTGCAACATCCAACACCCAGAAAAACCCGCAAAAGCCGGCGCGCGCGCAACGAGGAACAGCCGAGTCTGGCACTGGAACCCTCGACCGGGGGCTATCAGCCGCCGCCGTTGTCGTTCCTGCAAAACCCCGCGAAAATCATTCGCCACAACCTGAGCAACGAGGCGTTGGACCAGAACGCGCGGATGCTGGAAAACGTGCTGGACGATTACGGCGTAAAGGGTGAAATCGTCTCGGTGCGCCCGGGACCCGTGGTCACTATGTACGAACTGGAACCGGCGGCGGGGCTGAAGGCCAGTCGCGTGATTGGCCTGTCGGACGATATCGCCCGCTCCATGTCGGCGCTTTCGGCCCGTGTCTCCACCATTCCGGGGCGTTCGGTCATCGGGATCGAGTTGCCGAACGACAACCGCGAAATGGTGCTGTTCCGCGAGATTATTTCCGCTACCGCCTATGGCGACTCCAAGGCCAAGCTGCCGCTGGCGCTGGGCAAGGACATCGGTGGCGAGCCGGTCGTGGCCGATCTGGCGAAAATGCCCCACCTGCTGATTGCCGGCACCACCGGTTCGGGGAAATCCGTCGGCATCAACACCATGATCCTGTCGTTGCTGTATGCGCTGGGACCGGACGAATGCAAGCTGATCATGGTGGATCCGAAAATGCTGGAACTGTCGGTCTATGACGGCATCCCGCACTTGCTCTCGCCGGTTGTGACCGATCCGAAAAAGGCCGTCGTCGCCCTGAAATGGGCCGTGGCGGAGATGGAGGAACGCTATCGCAAGATGTCCAAGATGGGCGTGCGCAACATCGACGGCTATAACGGCCGCGTCCGCGAGGCGATGGCCAAGGGCGAGGCTTTCAAACGCACCGTGCAGACCGGTTTCGACGACGCCACCGGCGAACCGGTGTTCGAGACCGAGGAGTATCTGCCCGAAACCATGCCGTTCATCGTTATCATCGTGGACGAGATGGCCGACCTGATGATGGTCGCGGGCAAGGAGATCGAGGCCTGCATCATGCGTCTGGCCCAGATGGCGCGCGCCAGTGGCATCCACCTGATTATGGCGACGCAACGCCCCTCGGTCGATGTGATCACCGGCACGATCAAGGCCAATTTCCCGACGCGGATTTCGTTTCAGGTTACATCGAAAATCGACTCGCGCACCATTCTGGGCGAGATGGGAGCCGAACAGTTGCTGGGCATGGGCGATATGCTGTTCATGGCCGGCGGCGGCCGCGTCACCCGTGTCCACGGCCCGTTTGTCTCCGACGAGGAAGTCGAGGAAATCGTTAGTTATCTGAAAGCGCAGGGCGAGCCGGAATATGTGTCCGGCGTAGTCGAAGGCCCCCCCGCCGAGGCCGAAGCCAACGTCGATGCGCTGCTGGGGCTGGGCGGCAATACCAACGGCGAGGATGCGCTGTATGACCAGGCGGTGCAAATCGTGGCGCGCGACCGCAAGTGTTCCACATCCTACATCCAGCGCAAGCTGTCGATCGGCTATAACAAGGCCGCCAAACTGGTGGAGCAGATGGAAGATAACGGCGTGGTGTCACAAGCCAACCACGTCGGCAAACGCGAGGTGCTGGTGCCGGAAATCCAGTAGGCGGATAGCGGCTGTCGGCATTTGATTCCAAAGGTATCGGATATATATTGTGACCATGGATAGACGAATATTTCTGGCCGCGCTAGCCGCAGCCCCCCTGCTGGCTTATGGCGTTGCCGCCAATGCCCAGAATGCCGTGGTTGACGGGGTAAACACCTATTTGACCAACCTGAAATCGGCAACCGCGCGGTTTGTGCAGGAAAACAGCGACGGCACCACCTCGACCGGAACGTTCTATTTGCAAAAACCCGGAAAGATGCGGTTTGAATACGATCCGCCCTCGCCGGCGATGATCATCACGGATGGCGAGATGCTGGCCGTTTACGACCGTAAATCCAACCGTGGCCCGCAAGTCTATCCGCAATCCCGCACACCGCTGTCATTGTTGTCGCGCCAGAATATCGACGTGACAAAATCGAAATATGTCCGCAGGATCGAAACCCGCGACAAACAGATTTATATGTTGATGTTCGATCCGGACGCGCCGGACAACGGCACTATGTTGATGATTTTCAGCGCCGACCCTGTGGCCCTGACCGGCTGGGTCATCGCCGACAGTGCCGGGCGGGAATCACGGATTGTTCTGGAAAATCTAACCACCGGTATTTCGCTGGATAGAACGCTGTTCAGCATTTCCTATACCAATATGCTGATCCGTGACGGCAAACTGTAGGTGGCGGCGTTTTCCCGCATACTCGGCTCGGCCGATGCGGCAAGTGTGCTGGCCGTGCAGTTTGCCCGAAACCTGTGCGCGGGTGACTGTCTTTTGCTGTCGGGACCGGTCGGGGCCGGAAAAACCCACTTTGCACGCGGCATTATCCGCACGTTGGCCGGTGACACCGAGGACGTGCCGTCGCCCACTTTCACGCTGGTGCAAACCTACGACACGCCGCAGGGCGAGGTCTGGCACGCGGATTTGTATCGTCTGTGCCATATTGACGAGGTCGCGGAACTGGGGCTGGAAGACGCATTCGAAACCGCCATCACGCTGGTGGAATGGCCCGCCCGTCTGGGTGACACGAAACCGGCGCGGCGGCTGGAACTGGATTTTACCATACCGTCACTGGATTCCGACGACCGCCTGTTGACGGTCGAAACGGTTGGCGACGGATGGGAGTGGTTGGCAAGTCTGCCCGCATAGGTATACTGGTCGTGCATCCTCTGCCCGAAAGGCCCGCCCGTGTTTGACCCCATACCCGACCCGCGTGTTTTTGCCCTGCCTGCCGGTGTCGATTTCTCGCAGGGGTTCGTGGACGGGCTGCTTGCCAGACTGAAGGACCAGCCACCCGAGGCGCTGGCGCGGGTGGTGATTTATGTGAATACGCGGCGGTCGGCACGCAAAATCGAGGCGCTGTTTTGCGCCGGCGCGGCGCGGCTGTTGCCCGATATCCGCGTCATAACCGAGCTGGCGCAGGATCCGCATATCGCGCTGCCGCCCGCCATGCCACCGTTGCGACGCCAGTTGATTCTGGCGCAACTGGTGTCGGCGTATATCGCACAACAGCCCGATGTCGCGCCGCAATCGGCGGCTTTCGATCTGGCGGATAGCCTCGGCGGGTTGCTCGATAGTTTTCAGGGCGAGGGAGTTGCGCTCGATGCGTTACGCGACATCTCGGTTACGCAGCAATCGGGGCATTGGGAACGGGCGCTGGAATTCCTCGAAATCCTCGGAGAATACTGGAACCACGGGCGTTCCGGTGATTTTTCGGATACCGGGGAACGTCAGCGCGCGGTGGTTTGTGAATACGCCCGCCGATGGGCCATCCAGCCGCCGGATCATCCGGTAATCGTGGCAGGATCCACCGGATCACGGGGAGCGACGGCGGTGTTTATGCGTGCCGTGGCGAACCTGCCGCAGGGGGCGATTGTGTTGCCAGGATACGATTTCGACATGCCGCCCGCCGCATGGGACAGCGTGACGGCCGATCATCCGCAGTTCGGGTTCAAGGCGCTGGCGGAACACATCGGGTTTGGCCTGTCACCGCCGCGCTGGCATGATTGCCCGGCACCGGCACCGGAACGCAACAGGCTGGTTTCCCTGTCGCTGCGCCCCGCGCCGGTCACCGACCAGTGGTTGAGCGAGGGGCCGGATCTGGTGCCGGATCTGGCCACTGCCGGTGCAGGCATGACCCTGATCGAGGCCCCCTCGCCCCGCGCCGAGGCCGAGGCGATTGCCGTTCGCTTGCGGATTGCCGCCGAGCAGGGGCAAAAGGCGGCGCTGGTATCACCGGACCGCATGTTGACGCGGCGGGTAACGGCGGCACTTGCGCGCTGGAAAATCACTCCCGACGATTCCGCCGGTCATCCGCTGCCCCTGACGCCGCCCGGAATTTTCCTGCGCCGCATCGCGGCATTGGCCGGGCGCCCGCTGTTGCCTGTCGATCTGCTGGCATTGCTGAAACATCCGTTGTGCGGCGGCGGGCCGGACACCCGCCCGGCACATCTGGAAATGACGCGAATGCTGGAAATGAAAGTTCTGCGTGGTGGCCCGCCCTTTGTGGACTGGCAGGTTCTGACGGGCTGGGCCGGTGATGACGCCGACCGGCTGGCATGGGTTGGCGGGCTGAAGGCCGCGCTGGAACCGTTGCCGGCGGCCACCGCCGAACAGCCGCTGGCCGCGTGGCTGGCATTACACCGGCAGGCAGCGGAACGATTGTCGGGCGGACCGGATGCCACCGGCATGACCCTGTGGGACAAGGACGCCGGTTTGGCCGCCCGCGATGTTTTCGCGGAACTGGAGCGCGAAGCGGGCTACGCGGGAACGCTGTCGGTTACACAATACCGCGCCCTGTTCCAGGCGGTCATGGCGCAGCGCGATGTCCGCGACGAGGCCTTTGTTTCCCATCCCGGAGTTGCCATCCTCGGGACGCTCGAAGCGCGGGTGCAATCGGCGGATCTGGTTATACTTGGCGGCATGAACGAAGGGGTGTGGCCGTCGATGCCGCCCCCCGACCCGTGGCTAAGCCGTGAAATGCGGCGACAAATCCACCTGCCCCCGCCCGAGCGCCAAACCGGCCTGTCGGCGCACGATTACCAGCAGGCGATCGCCGCGGGCGAGGTGGTTGTCAGCCGCGCCGTGCGCGACGGCGAAAGCCCGACTGTGGCCTCGCGGTGGCTGATCCGGCTCGAAAATTTGCTGGAGGGGCTGGGACCGGAGGGCAAAGGAACGCTTGCGGAAATACGGATGCGCGGCGCAGGTTTGCTGGCACTGGCAGAGGGGGTGAACGCACCCGAAAGCGCCGTCCCGCCCGCGCGGCGGCCATCCCCCGCCCCGCCCCCTGCGGTCCGCCCCGCGCAACTTTCGGTAACACGGATCGAACGCCTGATCCGTGATCCCTACGCAATTTACGCGGACAAGGTTTTGAGGCTGCGCCCGCTTGATCCGGTGGGTCGCGCCGCCGATGCGCTGGTGCGCGGCACCACATTGCACCGCGTGATGGAACTGTTCATCGAAAAAACCCGCGAAGGCCTGCCCGCCGATGCCGAGAAGCTGTTGCTGGACCTGACCCGCGACATTCTGGAGCAAGACGTGCCCTGGCCCAGCACGCGGCGTTTCTGGCAGGCGCGCATGGAAAAAATCGCGGCGTGGCTGGTGGATAAAGAACGCGATCGCCGCGCGACAGGTACGCCGTTGAAAACCGAGGTTTCGGGCAAGCGTCGTCTGCCGGACATCGAATTCACCTTGACCGCCAAGGCCGACCGGATCGACTTGCTGGCGGGGGGAACGCTGGCAATTTACGACTATAAATCCGGTGGGTTGCCTTCGAAGAAGCAATTGCAAAACTTTGCCGTTCAACTGCCGCTGGAGGGCGCAATTGCCCAGGCGGGCGGATTTGACGGTATCGCGGCGGCACCGGTTTCGCATCTGGAACTGATCGGACTCGGCGGTGGCGGAAAAACCGAGGCGCTGGACCCCGACACCGTGGATATTTCGCGGGTGTGGGAAAATCTTGGCAAGCTGATCGCCGCCTTTGCCCGCCCGACGCAGGGATATACGGCGCGACACCAGACGGAAAAAACCGGATTTACCGGCGATTACGACCATCTTTCGCGCTTTGGCGAGTGGCAGGACGGTGATGAATTCGAAACGGAGATCGTGAAATGACGGCGCTGGAACAAGCATCCGCCGCACAACTGGCCGCGGCGCATCCGTTGCGATCGACATGGGTTTCGGCCAATGCCGGATCAGGCAAGACCCGCGTGTTGACCAACCGCGTGGCCCGGTTGCTGCTGGCCGGTTGCGCGCCGCAAAAAATCCTGTGTCTGACCTATACCAAGGCCGCCGCCGCCGAAATGCAGAACCGGTTGTTCGAACAGCTTGGCGAATGGGCCATGAAACCGGATGCCCAGTTGAAAAAAGCCTTGACGGAGCTGGGCGAGGACAACCTGGACCGCGACAGGTTGCGTCTGGCGCGCACCTTGTTTGCCCGCGCGCTGGAAACGCCGGGGGGGTTGAAAATCCAGACCATCCACTCGTTTTGCGGCAATATCCTGCGCCGCTTTCCGCTGGAGGCCGGCGTATCGCCGCAGTTTCAAGAAGTGGACGACCGGCAGGCAAAGCAGATGCAGGCGGAAATCGTCGAGGAAATCGCCAACGATGCCGGCGCGACATTCGATGCGATGGCGCGGGATTTGTCCGGTGATGACCCGCACGCGCTGCTGGCCGGAATTCTGAACACCCGATCCGCGTTCGCGCGTGCATTCGATGCAGACAAGGTTGCTGCAATGCTCGGAACCCGTGCGGGGTTAAGCGACGAGGATATTCTGGCCGAGGTTATGCAAGGATATTCGGACGACGAAATAGACCAACTGGCCGCAGCCATGGCCAAAGGCGGGGCGCAGGATAAAAAGCTGGCGGCAGCACTGGCGCAGCGGAAAACCCTGACAGCAACCGACGCGCTGGATTTATACAGCACCTTGTACCTGACGAAGACAGGCGAACCGCGCAAGCCGAAGGGGTTTCCGGTTGTTGGTGTTATCAAATCGTTTCCGTGGGTTCCCGATATCATCGACACCCTGAAGGAACGGATGTTCGTGGCCCGCCAGCACCGGCTGGCCCGCGTGGCGCTGCGCCGTGCCGGGGCGCTGCATGATTTCGCGCGCGCGTTTTTGACACGATACGATGCCCGCAAGGCGGCGCTGGGGCGGCTGGATTTTGATGACCTGATCGAACGAACCCGCGATTTGCTGACCCGATCGGACATGGCGGCCTGGGTTCTGTACCGGCTGGATGGCGGTATCGACCATATTCTTGTGGACGAGGCGCAAGATACTTCGCCGCGACAATGGGACATCATCCGTATTCTGGCCGAGGAGTTCACAACCGGCGGACAAGATCGCCCCACACCCCGCACGGTGTTTGTGGTCGGCGACGAAAAACAGTCGATCTATTCTTTTCAGGGGGCGGATCCGTCGGCGTTCGGTGCCATGCGCGACCTGTTCGCAAAACGCCTGAACGAGGTCGGGCAAGACCTGCAAAACACGGATCTGTTGTATTCATTCCGCACCGCCGCCCCGATCCTGAAACTGGTGGATCAGGTGTTTACCGGCACCGCGCGCGAGGGTTTGACCGGCAGGATTTCCCATCGCCCCGTCTGGGACATGCCCGGTCGGGTCGACCTGTGGCCGTTTATCCCCACACCGGAGGCACCGCAGCCGCGGGAATGGTATCTGCCTGTTGATTCCGAGGTGCCGAATAACCCGCAGATACAATTGGCGCGCGCCATCGGCACGCATGTCGCGGCAATGATCGAGGCCGGAACTGTCTTGCCGTTGCGCGACGGTGCGCGACCGGTGACCGCCGGGGATATCCTGATACTGGTGCAGAGACGCTCCACCCTGTTCCACGCGATTATCAAGGCGCTGAAGGCCGAAGGTGTCGATGTCGCCGGTGCCGACCGCCTGAAAATCATCGAGGAAATCGCGGTGAAGGACCTGCTGGCGCTGCTGCGGTTTCTGGCGACGCCCCAAGACGATCTGTCGCTGGCTGCGGTGTTGCGCTCGCCTTTGTTTGCCCTGGACGAGGCGGATCTGTACCGGCTGGCACACGGTCGCGACGGCTCGCTTTGGCAGGCGCTGCGCCGGCGCGCGCACGAATGGCCTGCGGTGGTGGACACGCTGCAATATCTGCGCGACAGGGTGGATTATTTGCGGCCCTATGATCTGCTGGAGCAGATTCTGGTTGCCCGTGACGGACGGCGGAAACTGATCGCGCGCCTCGGTGACGAGGCGGCTGACGGAATTGACGAACTACTGACTCAGGCGTTGCACTATGAATCGGTCGAAGCGCCCTCGCTTTCGGGGTTTCTAGACTGGATCACGGCGGATGATATCGCGGTAAAACGGCAAATGGACGCCGCCGGCAACCGCGTTCGGGTGATGACCGTCCACGGGGCCAAGGGGCTGGAATCACCGGTGGTTATCTTGCCCGACACTGGCAAAAAGGATGTGTCGAAAAACCCGCCCGAGGTACTGGAAACACGCGGTGTCGCGTTGTGGAAACCGGCTATGGCGAAAGCCGACAGCACGGTGGCAACACTCGAGATGACGCGCAGGCAACTGGCGACCGAGGAAAACCGGCGGCTGTTGTATGTTGCCCTGACGCGGGCGAAAAACTGGCTGATCGTCTGCGGTGCCGGCAAGCCGGATACAAGTGGCGAAGGCTGGTACCAGCGCGTCGGGCAGGCGATGGAATCCTGTGGTGCGGTGGCGCATGCACCCCCTTCGGGACTGGAGGGAAACACGCTGGTATTGGCAGAAAACTGGCCGGAACGGACACAGACCAGCGAACCCGTCGCCGCACCGCACCGCGATTTCCCCGCATTTCTGCACCGGAATCTGCCTGCACCGGTCCGGCCCGAGCGGGTTTTGTCACCGTCGAATTTACAGGGCGCGCACACAATTTCCGGCGGCGAGGCGGAACCGGATGCCCTGCTGCGCGGCAGCCGGATTCACATGTTGCTTGAAATCCTGCCATTAACCCCGAAAGCCGACTGGGCGGAAACGGCGGCACGGCTGGTTCCGGACGATGCCGCCGCGCTGCTGGCCGAAGCCCGCGCGGTGCTGGAATCACCGGACTTGCAGCGGTATTTCGAACCCGGTGCCCTGGTCGAGGTGCCGGTGACTGCCTCGCTCGACACGCTGGGCGGGGCGCGCATTCTCGGGCGGATCGAC
>CAZDLV010000045.1:0-13439 GCA_964506345.1 uncultured Rhodobacterales bacterium
CATCTTCCTTGTCGGGGTCATAACGCTGGTGGTGCCGATATGAGCGCGCAACTTCTGTTTCTGGTGTTTTTCGGCGGCGCGGCCGTCTGGTTCGGCGTCGTTGTATTTCGCACCCATTCCATGGTGCGTTCGGCATTGGCGTTGCTGTTTTCGCAAACCGCGCTTGGCGTGATGTTTCTGGTGATGCAGGCAGAGTTCCTCGGGGTTTTGCAGATTATGATGATGGCGACGGAAATGAGCGTCATGGCAATTTTCATGGTGATGTTCATGATGGATCCCGGCGGGCTGGGCGCAATGGATATGACACACCAGAAACGCCTGTCGCTGTGGGCCGGTGGTGTGGGGCTGGTCGTGGCGCTGGGGGTTGTCTGGTTTGCCGACTGGGGTCCGGTTGCGATCACCGTACCGGGGGCCGCCGAGCAGGTTCGCCTGCTGGGGTTCGAGCTGCTGGGGCGGTCGATGTTCATTTTTGAATCTGCCGGTCTGACCATTCTTACGGCGATGGTGGCGGCAACGATGGTGGCAATCAGCCCGCTTCAGGTTCCCGAAAAACGTGGCGCCGACACGAAAGGAACCGGACATGGGCATTGAATTGCTGGCCACCCTTAGCATCGGCGCGGCGCTGTTCGGCGTCGGCCTGTACGGGGCGTTGTCGCAGACCAACCTGGTGATGATCATCATGGGGGTTGAACTGGTGCTGGCCGCCGCGTTGCTGAATCTTGTCGCTTTCTGGCGCTATCTGCACCCCGACGCGATCGAGGGGCAGATGTTTGTGTTGATCGTCATGGCCGTCATGGCCGTCGAAATGGCGGTCGGTTTCGGAATTGCCATCGCCCGTTTCCGCGTTCAGGGATCGGTCGAAATGGAAGAAGCAAGAGAGTTGAAGGGATGAGCCTGATCGCAATCGTATTGCTGGGGCCATTGCTGGCCGGTGTTTTGATCCTGACGCTGCGCCGGATGCCGGCCGGTCTCGCGCTGGCCGGAATCGGGACCAGCCTGCTGGCGGCGCTGGGGTTGCTGGTCGCCGGTATCGGTGGCGAGACGTCCGGGCTGGTGTTTGCCGGCCTGCCGGAGATGCCGATCCGGCTGGTTGCCTCGCCGTTGACCTCGGTTCTGTCGGCGCTGGTGGCGACCGTTGCAAGCTTTGTTCTGGTTTACGCCGTCGGCTATATGCAAAAAGACCCCGAGAAGGTCCGGTTTTTTGGCACCATGTTGCTGTTTGTCACGGCGATGCAGTTGCTGGTTCTGTCCGGTGACTGGATCACCCTGCTGGCCGCGTGGGAGCTGATCGGGTTTTCCAGCTATCTGTTGATCGGGTTCTGGTATGGCCGCGAGGGTGTCGCCAGTGCGGCAACACGGGCGTTTCTGTATACACGCACCGCCGACCTCGGGCTGTATATCGGCGTCTTCGTGTTGATTGGCGCGGCGGGGACAAGCGAGATTTCGGCGACACTTTCCACAACCGGACCGGCGGCGCTGGCGGCGGGGTTGTTGTTGCTGGTGGCGGCCATCGGCAAGTCGGCGCAGGTGCCGTTGCAGGACTGGTTGCAACGCGCGATGGCCGGTCCGACGCCGGTTTCGGCACTGCTGCATTCGGCCACGCTGGTGGCGGCCGGTGCGATCCTGTTGATCCGCACCGCGCCGATGTTGCCGGCCGGTGCCTTGCTGGCCATCGGGCTGGTCGGGGGGATCACGGCCGTTATCACGGGGCTGATCGCCCTTGGCGAACGTGACGTGAAACGGCTGCTGGCGGCGTCTACGTCCAGCCAGTACGGCTTGATGCTGCTGGCAATCGGGGCCGGTGCGCCGGTTGTGGCACTGCTGCATCTGGTGGCACATGCCGCCATCAAAAGCTCGCTGTTTCTGGGGATCGGCGTTTTCCAGCATGATCGCAAAAGCACCACTGTCGAGGCCTTGACCGGCGCCGGACGCGCCCGCCCGAAAATATTCGCGGGGTTTGCCCTGTCGGCGCTGGCCCTTTCGGGGATACCGCCCTTGAGCGGCTTTTTCTCGAAAGACGCGATTATCGCGGCGTCACTTCAGGCGCCGGGGTTTGCGTGGCTGGCACCGCTGTCGCTGGCCGGAACCGTTTTGACCGGCGCGTATATGGCCCGGGCGCTCAGGATTTTATGGGTCGGCAAAGCACAGCCGGTCAAGGATACGGGTATCCGCTGGATGGGCGCGGGGATTGGTGTCCTTGTGTTGCTGGCCGCCACGCTCGGTGCGGGGTTTCCGACGCTGGAGCAGGTTTTCGAGGTCGAAATGCCCGCGTCGCTGCTGGCGCCCGCGCTGGGATTGTCGGCCGCCGTTGCCGGTCTGGCGCTGGGGTGGTTCGTGCCGGTTCCGCGTCTGCTGGGGCCGTTGCTGCCGTGGGCGCAACGGGGGTTTTCCGTTGCCGGCGGGTTTGACGCGTTGGTGGGAAAACCGGCAATGGCCATCGCCGCCGCCTGTGAACGTGTCGAGCGGGCGTTGTATGACGGGGTAATGGCGTTCGGGCGGATCAACCTGTCGCTGGGCGTTGCAACACGCAAAACAGACGAGGACGGGATCGACGGCATGATCTTCGGTCTGGTGGACCGTACTGTTCTGGCCGGCGGGTGGGCGCGCCGTCTGCAAAGCGGATTCATTCATAAAGAGCTGGCCCTGACCATCATTGGTACCGCCGTGATAGCCGTTGTGCTACTGGCTGCCCCGTTTTATTTCTAGGAGACCGAGACCATGCTTCCATTATTGTCCGTCGCCGTGTTCCTGCCGCTGGTTGGTGCGATCATCCTGATGGTTCTTCCGACGAAAACCGTGCGTGTGGCGCATGTGGTTTCCGTTGCCACTACCGCGCTGACGTTTCTGGTTACGCTGGTTATCTGGTCGCGCGGGACCGTCCCCGGCGGCTTTGCGCAGGTCGAGGAAATTTCGTGGATCCCCGCCATCGGCGCCGCCTATCGCGTCGGGCTGGACGGGTTGAGCCTGCCGCTGGTATTGTTGACCTCGGTTCTGTTTCTCGCATCTAGCATCTATGCCATCCGTGTGCGTGAACGCGCCGTGGTTTTTGTCGTGCTGATGCTGATGCTTGAAACCGCCTCGATCGGGACGTTTCTGGCGCTGGATGCCTTGCTGTTCTATGTGTTCTTCGAAATCTCGCTGGTTTCAATGTATTTCATGATTGTCGGCTGGGGATACGAGGACCGGCAGCGCGCCGGCCTGATGTTCTTTTTGTATACGTTGCTGGGCAGTTTACCGTTGTTGCTGGCGATTTTGGGTATGTTCCTGGGCAGTGATCCCTATACGTTCGACATGCGCGCGTGGATCGATGTGCCGCCATTGACGGGGGTTGCCGGTATGGCGGCGCTGATCGCAATGGTGTTTACGTTTGCGGTCAAGATTCCGGTGTTTCCCGTTCACACATGGTTGCCTGCTGCACATGTGCAGGCCCCGACGGTCGGCAGTGTCATTCTGGCCGGAGTCATGTTGAAATTCGGCACCTACGGCCTGATCCGGTTCGCGTTGCAAATGACGCCGGAATCGTTCCAGACCGCCGGTGTGGTTATTCTGGCGCTCGGGGTGGTCAGCGCGATTTACGGGGCGTTTGTGGCGTTGGCGCAAACCGATCTGAAAAAGCTGATCGCCTATACCTCGGTCAATCACATGGGCTATGTGGTTATCGGCGTTGCCGTGGCAGCACTGGCGAGCGATCCGAAAATGCGGGCCGTCGCGCTGGACGGGGCAACCTTGCAGATGGTCAGCCACGGGTTGGTGACCGGCGCGCTGTTTTTCCTTGTCGGCATGTTGTCGGACCGCGCCCACACCCGCGACATGGCCGCATTCGGTGGCCTGTTGAAGGTCACGCCCTTGCTGGGGTGGACGTTCATTGTCTCGGCCTTTGCCTCGTTGGGGTTGCCGGGGCTGGCGCATTTTCCGGCCGAGTTCCAGATTTTCCTCGCGACACTGAATATCCAGCCCTGGGCCATTGTTTCCATTCTGGCGATCGTGGTGACCGCCGCGCTTTATCTGCGCGCCATTGCCCGGGTCTTTCTGGGGGATACCAATGAAAAATGGCAGTCGATGCCTGATCTGGACCGGCGCGAATTGTTCGTGATCGTTCCGCTAATAATCCTGATTGTCGCCATTGGCGTCGCCCCATCGTGGTTGCTCGATATGATCCACGCGACAACGGTAGCATTGAAATTCTGATGGCACGTGATCTTTCCTTTCTGATTCCCGAAATGACGCTGGCGATGGCGGTGGTTTTCATGCTGATCGCCGAGATGCTGCGGATGCCGCGGATATCCCTGCTGGTCGGCCTGCTGGGGCTGGGCGCGGCAACGCTGTTGACCCTGCCGCTTATGGGGGTGGATACCACGGTGTTCGGTGGCACCTATCGCATCGACCTGTTGAATTTCTGGGCAAAACTGATCCTGTTTCCCGGCACGATGCTGTCGCTGGTTCTGGCCCGCGCCGAAATCGCGGGAACCGACCGCGAAGGCAGTGTTTACAGCCTGATGACGCTGGTTACGCTTGGCGCGCTGATGCTGACCGGCGTCGGGGACATGATGTTGCTGGTTCTGGGGATCGTGCTGACCGGACTGGGGTCTTTTGCGCTGGTCGCCTATCCGCGCGACGATCCCGCCACCGAGGCGTCGATGAAATATCTGGTGTTCGGCGCGGTCACCGGGTCGGTCATGATTTACGGCCTGACCTTCTGGTTCGGTGGTGCCGGCACCACGTTGTTTTCCGGTTTGCCGGATATGCAGGGTGGCCCGTTGGTGATGATGATCGGGCTTGTCGCGGTTCTGGTGGGCCTGGGCTACAAGGCGGCATTGGTGCCATTCCAGTTCTGGGCGCCGGACGCCTATGACGGCGCGCCGGTTTCGGTGGCGGCTTATCTGTCGGTGATTACCAAGGTTGCCGCCATTTTTTCGCTGGCGCAGGTGGTTCGGTATCTGCCGGCAAACACCGGCTGGATGCTGGTGATTGCGCTGATGTCGGCCGTGACCATGACCTATGGCTATCTTGCCGCGCTGGTGCAGACCAATGTGGTGCGGCTGCTGGCCTATTCGTCCGTCGCGCAGTCGGGGTATTTCCTGCTGGGCATCGTGGCGGTCGGGACCAATACGCTGTCGCTAACGTCGATCATCGTGTTTGGCGCGGCCTATATTGCAATGAACATCGGGGCCTTCGCGATGGTTCTGGTGGCCGGGCGCAAGCTGGAAGATTTCACCGGTTTCGGGCGCACAGCCCCCCTTGCCGGTTTTGCCATGCTGGTGCTACTGCTGTCGCTGGCCGGTATTCCGCCGTTGTTCGGGTTTGTCGGCAAGGCGTTGTTGTTCGGGGCCGCGATCGGTGCCGGTTACACATGGCTGGCGGTTGTCGGGATCCTGAACAGTGTGCTGGCGCTGGCGGTTTATCTGCGGGTGATTGTGGAAATGTACAAACCCGCCCCCGAAGGCGCAACGATAGCCGAGTCGGGGAAAAAACCGGAACTGACCGTGGTTTGGGGGCTGACCGCCCTGATCACGCTGTTTATGGGCATTGCCGCGCAACTGGTGCTGAAGGGCCTGTGGTAGGCCTATCCCGGCAAGCGGTCGTTCGGCAGGATCCGGCGCAAGGCAAACTGTGACCGCATGGAGCGGATCCCGTCGATGCGGGCCAGCTTTTCCTGAATGAAAAATTCGAACGCATGCAGATCGGCGACGACCACACACAACAGAAAATCCTGTGATCCGGTCATGACATACCCTTGTATGACCTCGGGGAATTTTCGGGCCGAGCGTTCGAAATTTTGCAGGTTGGCCGCGTTTTTCCGCTCCAGCTCCACCGTCACGAACACCGTGATCGGATAGCCGAGTTTTTCCTGGTCGACGACAGCCCTGTATCCGGTGATCACGCCTGCCTCTTCCAGAATACGCACACGTCTTGCGCAGGGCGACGGTGACAGACACACCTTGTCGGCCAGCTCCACCGTGGTGATGCGCCCGCTTTGCTGAAGGGCGCGCAGGATTTTCAGGTCGATTTCGTCAAGGTCCATAATTCACCATTAAACAGGGCATTATTGGCGAATATAGCTATTGATACCGGATTTTCCAATGCAATTTAGTGACAAACACCGCGCAGACCGTGGCAATCTTGCGGTCTAGATTTTGACGGCGGCGCGCCGCCATCGGCACCACGGGGAGACGAGAAATGAACATATCCGAAATCACCGGACATCCGGAATGGGAACAGGTTTTATATTGCGAGGACGACCGTTCGGGGTTGAAGGCCATCATTGCGGTGCATTCGACCACACTGGGGCCGGCAGCAGGCGGGTGTCGCATGTATCCGTATGCGAACTTCGACGATGCGCTGACCGATGCGCTGCGCTTGTCGCGGGGCATGACTTACAAGAACGCGGCGGCGGGGCTGGACCTTGGCGGTGGGAAGTCGGTCATTATCGGCAATCCGGCCACCGACAAGTCGCCGGAGCTGATGCGGGCATTCGGGCGGTTTGTCGATAGCCTGTCGGGGGCATATTATACCGCCGAGGACGTCGGCACCTCGGTCGGGGATATCGAGCAGGCGGGCGAGGTCACGCGCTATGCGGTCGGGCTGTCCAAAGGCGAATATGCCAGCGGCGACCCGTCACCGTTTACGGCGCGCGGGGTGTTTCTGTCGATGCAGGCGGCGTGGGAAACAATTGACCCGCGCGGTTTGTCCCGTGCGACCGTTGCCATTCAGGGGCTGGGCCATGTCGGGCGTTATCTGGCGGAATATCTGCATCGGGCGGGGGCGAAACTTGTGGTTGCCGACATCAATGAAACGGCAACAGCAGCTGCCGCGCAAGATCTGGGCGCTACGGTTGTGGCCCCCGACACCATCCACAGCTATGCGGCGGATATCTATGCGCCTTGCGCGATGGGCGGGGCGTTGACACCGCAGGTGATTGACGCGCTGCGGGCCCGGCTGGTGTGTGGCGCCGCCAACAACCAGTTGGCAGGCGAAGACAGCGGCGCGCGGCTGCAATCGCGCGGTATTCTGTATGCCCCCGACTATGTGGTGAACAGTGGCGGGATCATAAACGTCGCCAGCGAGATTTTCCGCATTTCCGAGCCGGACTGGGTAAGCGGGAAAATTGACGGGCTTGCGGCATTCACGGCCGAGATACTGGCCAAAGCCCGCCAAACCGGCGTAACCCCCGCCGAGGTGGCCGACCAGTTGGTGCAGGCCCGTCTTTCGCGCGCCGACAGCGTCGCGGCGTGGGCATAAACCGCATCCGTCCGGCATGATTTGCACATGCCGGACACGCGCCTTGCGCTATTGCTGTTGTGCGGCCTTGATAACCGGCAGGATTTTTTCTTCGTAGATGCGCCGGTTGATCGGGCCGGGATTGCGCAGCAGGATTTTACCGGTGCCGTCAACGACAAACGTTTCGGGAATTCCATAGACGCCCCAGTCGATGCCGGTGCGCCCCGCCAGATCGGCCCCGACCTTGTAGAACGGGTCGCCGAGTTCGGCCAGAAACCCGCGCCCGTTTTCGTTGCTGTCTTTGTAGTTGATCCCGATGATTTTGATACCGCTATTGGCAATTTCCATCAGGAAAGGATGCTCGGCACGACACGGCACACACCAGCTTGCCCAGAAATTGACCAGCTTGACCCCCGGGGCGGTCAGGTCGGCTGCCGTCGGCGCGGGGTCGTCGCGCAATTTTACAATGTTCAGTTCGGGGGCCTGCCGCCCGATCATCGTACTGGGCAGATTGCGCGCCCCCTCTTTTCCGAGGTTGAAATAGAACAGGCTGGCAAGCCCGAGGAAGATCACAGGCGGGATAAAGGCAAGGGGGGACACTTTAGCCATTGCGGCGGGCCTCCAGTTCGGCCAGTTGTTTTTTCGACTTTGTCGCGGCGCGCAACGATGTGACGATCAGCGCAAGCGTCAAAATAATGGTGACAGCATAGGCGCTGGCGATCGTTACGGTGTATTTCCCCATTTCAGGCCACATTATCTTGCCTCCCTTTGTTGCAATGCCCGTATGCGTCGGGCGCGAATTTCGGTTCGGGTGCGCACCAGAAGCAGCACAATAAACAGCAGCACAAACCCGCCGAGTGACAATAACAGGGGGAAATAATAGACATCCGAGACATGTTCCGCCTTGTCCATAGACAAGGATGCCCCCTGATGCAGCCCCTGGTTCCAGAAGTTGACAGCATAGCGCGACAGGACCGCGAAAACCGATCCGACCATGGCCAGAACCGATGTCAGGTCCGCCGCTTTGTCCTGCTCGTCAATGGCCTGCCACAGGCCGATGTAGCCAAGGTAGAAAATAAACAGCACCAGAAACGAGGTCAGTCGCGGATCCCACGCCCAGTAGGTTCCCCACATCGGCTGTCCCCAGATCGCGCCGGTCAGGATGGCGATAACCGTCATCACCGCACCGATGGGTGCCGCCGCCTTGGCCGCAAGGGCCGAGACATGGTGGCGCCGGATCAACCAGATCAGCGAGGCCACGAACATCATGATCCACGCATTGATGGCCAGCATGGCGGTCGGCACATGGATATAGATGATTTTAACCGTGGAACCGAAGTTTTCCGCCTCGGGTGTGAAAAAGAACCCCCACGTCAGGCCGGTAATAATCAACAGTGCCGACAGAACGCTGATTGTTGGCAACACCTTGCCTGACAAGCGCATGAATCGTACCGGATTTGCAAATTCCCAAATAGACATGTCAAATTCCTATATTGTGTGAAGCCATAGCGCAATCGCCAAGCTGTCACAGCTACGAGAGATCACCGCATATGCATCCGCAAGGCGGCAGAGGCGGCAAAAGGTGTAACCGCGAGGGTAAGCAACGTAACCCCCGTCAGCAAGAGAAACGCCGGTTGCGGGTCCAGCCCGTCGGCGGCGGCACTAACGGCGCGCGCGCCGAAAATCAGGGTCGGGATATACAAAGGCAGCACCAGCAGCGACAACAACAGCCCGCCGCGACGAATGCCGACCGTCAGGGCCGCCCCGATGGTTCCCAGAAAACTGAGCGCCGGCGTGCCAACCGCCAGGCTGGCAACCAGCCAGAAAAACCCCGGTCCCGGCAAGTTGAGCGTCAACCCCAGAACCGGCGCGGCCACCAGCAACGGCAAGCCGGTTGTCATCCAGTGGGCCAACGCCTTTATCGCCACCAGCCCTTCGAGGGGCATCGGCGAAAGCGCGAGGATATCGAGGGTTCCATCCTCGAAATCCGCCTGAAACAGCCGGTCGAGCGATAACAACGTCGCCAGCAAGGCGGCGATCCACAGGGTCCCGGGGGCGATCCTTGCCAGCAGCGACGGAACCGGCCCGACGCCGAACGGGATAAGCAGAACAACGATCAGGAAGAATGCCAGTCCGAGTCCGGCACCGCCACCCGAGCGCAGCGACAGGCGCAATTCGCGCGACAGCAGGGCAAGGGTGGGGCTCATGTCCAGTCCCCCGATAAAAACGGATCGGTTGTTTGTGCATGCTGCGCGGCCGTCACAGGGGCCAGTGCCAGTTCACGCGGATTTGTCAGACCGAGGTCGATATGCGTTGCAATCAGGGCCATACCGCCGCCCGCGCAATGGTCGGCGATAATTTCGGCAAATCGGGCGGTTGTTTCCACATCCAGCGACACCGTCGGTTCATCAAGCAGCCACAATGGCCGGTTCGACACCACAAGACGCGCCAAACCAAGCCGGCGTTTTTGGCCGGCGGAACAGGCATGTGCCGGGCGGTCCCAGATTTCCGACAGGGAAAACAGTTCGACAGCGCGATCAACCGAACCGTCGCCGAACAATTTGGCCCAGAACGTCAGGTTTTCGGCCACCGTCAGTTGCGACTTGATCGCGTCCAGATGCCCTGAATAGGCGATCTGTTCCTGAATCGCGTCGCGGTCGTCCGACAGGGCCGTCCCGTTCAACACAACCTCGCCGTCAGCATCCAGCATCCCCGACAGCACACGCAACAATGTCGATTTTCCAACACCGTTCGGGCCGCGCAGCATCACCGCCTCGCCGTCGTTCATCAAAAACGACAGATCGGCGAAAATCAGGCGGCCACCGCGATAGCAGGTCAGATTGGCTAGGCGCAAAGTCATTTTGCTGATCTACCCCATTCGGATTGCAGGCGAAAGGGGGCTGTTACGCTTTGTCGGCGTTGACGGTGTCACATCGGCAAGGAACGGACCACACCCGCCCGGCGCAGTCCCGACAGCATTCTGTCGAATTTTGCGGGTTTTGAAAAAAATAACGGTATACAATTGCACACAAAGGCGTTACACCGCATTGGAATCCTGCCACATCCGGGGCATATATACCCCGACCCCAGACAGCAATGCCAGAACGGAGGCACCATATGACCATCCAAGTCGGAACCGATACCGCCAACACCCGCCGCGATCTGAAGGTCGGCGCGCAAACGGTGTCCTATTACTCTATTGCCGCGGCCGAAGCCGCCGGTCTGGGCGATTTCTCGCGCTTGCCGACGTCGCTCAAGGTCGTGCTGGAAAACATGCTGCGGTTCGAGGACGGCAAGACGGTCACGCTGGACGACATCAAGGCGTTTTCCGAATGGGCGGCGAAGGGCGGCAAGAACCCGCGCGAGATCGCCTATCGCCCCGCCCGCGTGCTGATGCAGGATTTCACCGGCGTGCCGGCCGTGGTCGATCTGGCCGCCATGCGCGACGGGATTATCGAACTGGGCGGCGACCCGGACAAGATCAACCCGCTGAACCCCGTCGATCTGGTCATCGACCATTCGGTGATGATCGACGAATTCGGCAACCCGCGCGCCTTCCGCATGAATGTAGAACGGGAATACCAGCGCAATCTGGAACGCTACACCTTCCTGAAATGGGGCAAGTCGGCGTTCGACAATTTCCGCGTGGTGCCGCCGGGCACCGGCATCTGCCACCAGATCAATCTGGAGTATCTGGCAAAAACCGTCTGGACCGACACGGACCAGAACGGCAAGACGGTTGCCTATCCCGATACATTGGTCGGCACCGACAGCCACACCACCATGATCAACGGTCTGGCGGTTCTGGGCTGGGGCGTCGGCGGGATCGAGGCCGAGGCGGCGATGCTCGGCCAGCCGATCTCCATGCTGATCCCCGAGGTCGTGGGTTTCGAGCTGACCGGCGAGATGATGGAAGGCACCACCGGCACCGATCTGGTGCTGAAGGTGGTGGAGCTGCTGCGCGAAAAGGGCGTGGTCGGCAAATTCGTCGAATTCTACGGCGAGGGGCTGGACCGTCTGCCGCTGGCCGATCGCGCCACTATCGCCAATATGGCGCCCGAATACGGCGCGACCTGCGGTTTCTTCCCGATCGACAACGAGACGCTGCGCTACCTGCGCGTTTCCGGCCGTGACGAGGACACGATCGCGCTGGTCGAGGCCTATGCCAAGGAAAACGGTTTCTGGCGCGGCGCGGACTACAACCCCGTGTTCACCGATACCCTGACCCTCGATATGGGCACGATCGTTCCGGCGATTTCCGGTCCGAAACGGCCGCAGGACTATATCGCACTCGACGCCTCGGTCGAGGCATTCAAATGGCAGATGGAGAACACCTTCAAACGGCCGCTGGACAAGCAGGTGCCGGTGAAGGGCGAGGATTACACCATGTCCTCGGGCAAGGTGGTGATTGCCTCGATCACGTCCTGCACCAACACCTCGAACCCCTACGTCATGATCGGCGCGGGTCTGGTGGCGCGCAAGGCGGCGGCACTGGGGCTGACGCGCAAGCCGTGGGTGAAAACCTCGCTGGCGCCCGGTTCGCAGGTGGTGAGCGAATATCTGGAGGCCGCCGGTCTGCAGGAGGACCTCGACAAAATCGGCTTCAATCTGGTCGGTTACGGCTGCACCACCTGTATCGGCAATTCCGGCCCCTTGCAGAAGGAAATTTCCGAGGCAATCGCCGAGGGCGATCTGGTCGCCACCTCGGTCCTGTCGGGCAACCGCAACTTCGAGGGGCGGATTTCGCCCGACGTGCGCGCCAACTATCTGGCCAGCCCGCCGCTGGTCGTGGCCTATGCGCTGGCTGGCGACATGAATATCGACATCACCAGGGACCCGCTGGGGCAGGACAGGGACGGCAACGACGTTTACCTGCGCGACATCTGGCCGACGACGCAGGAAGTGGCGGAACTGGTCGAGCAGACCGTGACCCGCGAGGCCTTCCAGTCGAAATATGCCGATGTGTTCAAGGGCGACGAACACTGGCAGAGTGTCGAGACCACCGACAGCCTGACCTATGACTGGCCGCCGACCTCGACCTATATCCAGAACCCGCCGTATTTCCGCGGCATGGGCAAGGAGCCGGGCACCATCCACAACGTGGAAAACGCCCGCCTGCTGGCTGTGCTGGGCGATATGGTGACGACGGACCACATCTCTCCCGCCGGTTCCTTCCCGCCGGATTCGCCGGCCGGCAAGTATCTGCTGGACCATCAGGTGCCGGTTTCCGAGTTCAACTCCTATGGCTCGCGGCGCGGCAACCACGAGGTGATGATGCGCGGCACCTTCGCCAATATCCGCATCAAAAACGAGATGCTGGACGGGGTCGAGGGCGGTTATACCAAAGGGCCGGACGGCAACCGGATGGCGATTTTCGATGCGGCGATGGCCTATAAGGAGGCGGGGATCCCGCTGGTCGTTGTGGGCGGCGAGCTGTATGGCGCCGGCTCCAGCCGCGACTGGGCCGCCAAGGGCACCAGCCTGCTGGGCGTGAGCGCGGTGATCGCCGAGAGCTTCGAGCGTATCCACCGTTCCAATCTGGTCGGCATGGGCGTGATCCCGTTCGAGTTCACCAACGGCGACAACCGCAAGACGCTGGGCCTGACCGGCGACGAGACCATCACCATCGAGGGGCTGGAGGGCGACCTGAAGCCGCTTTCCGAGGTGCCCTGCACGATCACCTATGCCGACGGCACCAGCAGGACTATCGCGCTGAAATGCCGGATCGATACGGAGATCGAGGTGGAATATGTCGAGAACGGCGGCGTGCTGCACTATGTGCTGCGCAACCTCGCCAAGGGCTGAACAGGGCGACATTGAAACGGAACGGGCTGCCTGCGGGCGGCCCGTTTTTTCTTGCGCGGGGCGGGAAACCTGCCAGAGTAGCGCCATGATGAAAAAATCGACATACCGCCCGTCTGGCTGTTGGCGGGGGCAATAGACGCGTGGCTGCTGGCGTGGTTGTGGCCGGTGTACCGGTTCGACGTCCCGATCCGGCTTGTCGGTGTGCTGGCTGTTGCGGGGGTGGTGCTGGTGGTGTGGTCCGCGCTTTGGTTCCGGCGGGTGCAAACTCCGCTTGACCCGCGCGATACACCCACGGCACTGGTGGTCGAGGGGCCGTACCGGATCAATCGCAATCCCATATATACCGGAATGACCGTCGTCTTGCTGGCGCTGGCGCTGTATCTCGGGGCGGTATCGGCCCTGATATCGGTGGTGAT